>NZ_NKFL01000003.1 GCF_002223055.1 Burkholderia sp. HI2500
TTTGCCTGATGACCATAGCGAGTCGGTCCCACCCCTTCCCATCCCGAACAGGACCGTGAAACGACTCTACGCCGATGATAGTGCGGATTCCCGTGTGAAAGTAGGTAATCGTCAGGCTCCCTAAGCCAAGAACCCCCGCCCGAAAGGCGGGGGTTTTTGCATTTGAGCGGCGGAAATGCATGGGCACGCGGAGTGGACGGCCTGGCCATATCCAGGCGCCGAATACATCGATTCAGCCACCTGCCGTTCTCGAGAACTCGCAGCGTTGCGCTACTGATCAAACGGATCGAGCTGGTTCCGCACTGGTAGCTGGCGTTGGCTGAAACCCAAATTCAAACATCCATCTTCCCTCTGTTCACGAGGACGGCGGCCAGGTCGAGTAGCGACTCCATTTCGCGTATCTGACTACCGCTCGGGGCAGATTTGAGCGTCGCCGGGCTGCGGCCCGGTGGGGCATTGCCAACTCCTCGATTGCCGATTCTCGGGCGTCGCTCATCGGCGTATCGAGCTCATCCTCGGCCAAAAATCACTAATGCAATTTCGTGCCTACCGAGCATGTTTCACGGCCTCCGTCACCACACGAGCCGTCAAGCATACCGGGCAACGGGTCGCCGCTATGGACGTTTGGCGCGTTCTCGCTGCGCGCGCTGAGTGGCTGATGCCCATCGAGCGTACGAAGTCGAATCGTGCCGTGAATCGCATTGTGTAGCCATCCAGGGTGGTTTGTGACTCAATTCGTTGCATCTTCGCTCAAGTCGGCTTGAGCAAAGGAACGGGTGCGTGTAACCCACCGGATGGACAGGGGCGCTGCTAGCGCGAACCGGTGGGCCGTGTTCCTGCGTTGATTTCGGGTTAGCACGACCAACGCCGGGCAGCGAGCAGTCGATGTCGAAGACTGGATGTCGCACGCCAGCTTTCCGTCGTCGTCGGATGGATGCGGAGCGGAGAACGCGCCGGCGTCGAATCCTGTGCAGGTACTAGCGTTCAGCTGCACGAGGCGGGCATCGTACGGGCATGCGGGATGTCTTGCGTATGCCGTGGATTCGCTGCGGTAGGCCGTCCAGATGTTGACGTTGGCCGGCTTGCGTGATGGTGAAAGGCAGTGGGCGGCATATTGCAGAATGTTCGCCGAGATCGCGTCGACAAGCCTGCGGGGCAGGCCCAGGCGGCGCCGCATATCATCGCCGAGTAGTGGCTGCAATGCGTCGATGCGGGCTGGGCCGCCGGACTCACCTTCTAGCACACTATCGCCAGCGCCGACGAGGTACGTGGACGCATCGTTGAGCAGCCACGCATAGGCGATTGCATCTTCGCTAAGCGGGGGGCAACGAAACCGACGTGTTCCGAACCGAGGCGCCCGGCATCGAGCGCGGGTTTCAGTCGGTCATATGCGGAGAGCAATGAAGCTGCCGCGCTGCGTCCTAGGGCGTGGCTGTCGGCAGTGCCTGCTGGCGGATCCTGGTGATCGTGCTCGAGCGACACCAGGCATCTGACGGACCGGCGGCATGCGCGGTCAAAGCCATGCAGGTCATCGCACGGGCAAGCAGGTGCATGAGGATCAGAACCGGAGGCGGGCAGTTGGTCTGCGATGGTATCGCGGCTGTGGCTGAAGTCGGCTAGGGTCGGTGTCGCGCGCACCGCTTCCTGTCGGTAGCCGTGGCCACAGGATCCTATGCAGTTGCTGGAAAACGCCCGAAAGCCTCGTCACGTATATCGCCCGCAGGTCCGATCAGGCAGCCGGTGAGATTGGAAGCAATATCCCCCAAAGTATCGGGGGCGGATCGGTGGGTCCACTCGGCACGAAATTTGCGGAAATTTTTCGTTTACCCGCTTGGCAGAGTGCGGAAGAGGTCGTATGATGGCGGTCTTTCGTTTTCAGCGTAGATGCAGATCGACGTTGAGGGCGGAGTCTGACGAAGATGTGGCACTGATCAGCAGCACCCATGCTTGCCTTAGCCGGGCAAGGGCGGGAGATCGGTGGTCAAGCAGGTGTCGGGAAGGAAGTGAAAATAATCTTCCGGATCCGCTTGACAGAAGTGCGATGCACCCCCATAATCGTCAGTTCTCTACGGAGGGGTGCCCGAGTGGCTAAAGGGGGCAGACTGTAAATCTGTTGGCTTACGCCTACGTTGGTTCGAATCCAACCTCCTCCACCAAGATTATCAGCGCAGTGAGCGGTAAGGAATCGTTTGTGGCCCGTGCGGGTGTAGCTCAATGGTAGAGCAGAAGCCTTCCAAGCTTACGACGAGGGTTCGATTCCCTTCACCCGCTCCAGACCGCGAAGTTGAAGCGTAAAGCGCCCATGTGGCTCAGTGGTAGAGCACTCCCTTGGTAAGGGAGAGGTCGGCAGTTCGATCCTGCCCATGGGCACCAGCAGTAAAAAGTCAGTGTCTTGTTTGCGCGCGGCGCAACCTGTGAAATTCCTTCTGGGAGTCGAAAATGGCCAAGGGTAAATTTGAGCGGACCAAGCCGCACGTGAACGTTGGTACGATTGGTCACGTTGACCACGGCAAGACGACGCTGACGGCAGCGATCACGACGGTTCTGACGAAGAAGTTCGGCGGCGAAGCGAAGGCATACGACCAGATCGACGCGGCACCGGAAGAAAAGGCGCGCGGCATCACGATCAACACGGCACACGTCGAGTACGAAACGGCTAACCGCCACTACGCACACGTCGACTGCCCGGGCCACGCTGACTATGTGAAGAACATGATCACGGGCGCAGCGCAGATGGACGGCGCGATCCTGGTTTGCTCGGCAGCAGACGGCCCGATGCCGCAGACGCGTGAGCACATCCTGCTGGCACGTCAGGTTGGCGTTCCGTACATCATCGTGTTTCTGAACAAGTGCGACATGGTGGACGACGCTGAACTGCTCGAGCTGGTCGAGATGGAAGTTCGCGAACTCCTGTCGAAGTACGACTTCCCGGGCGACGACACGCCGATCGTGAAGGGTTCGGCCAAGCTGGCGCTGGAAGGCGACACGGGCGAGCTGGGCGAAGTGGCGATCATGAGCCTGGCCGACGCGCTGGACACGTACATCCCGACGCCGGAGCGTGCAGTTGACGGCGCGTTCCTGATGCCGGTGGAAGACGTGTTCTCGATCTCGGGCCGTGGTACGGTTGTGACGGGTCGCGTTGAGCGCGGCATCGTGAAGGTCGGCGAAGAAATCGAAATCGTCGGTATCAAGCCGACGGTGAAGACGACCTGCACGGGCGTTGAAATGTTCCGCAAGCTGCTGGACCAAGGTCAAGCAGGCGACAACGTTGGTATCCTGCTGCGCGGCACGAAGCGTGAAGACGTGGAGCGTGGCCAGGTTCTGGCGAAGCCGGGTTCGATCACGCCGCACACGCACTTCACGGCTGAAGTGTACGTGCTGAGCAAGGACGAAGGCGGCCGTCACACGCCGTTCTTCAACAACTACCGTCCGCAGTTCTACTTCCGTACGACGGACGTGACGGGCTCGATCGAGCTGCCGAAGGACAAGGAAATGGTGATGCCGGGCGACAACGTGTCGATCACGGTGAAGCTGATCGCTCCGATCGCGATGGAAGAAGGTCTGCGCTTCGCAATCCGCGAAGGCGGCCGTACGGTCGGCGCCGGCGTCGTCGCCAAGATCATCGAGTAAGCCAGTTATTCGTTGATCGACAGTTTTGGGGCTGGCAACAGCCAGCCCCAGCATGGTTTAGGGGTATAGCTCAACTGGCAGAGCGTCGGTCTCCAAAACCGAAGGTTGGGGGTTCGATTCCCTCTGCCCCTGCCAAAAAATAGCCACGTGTCCTACGTGGCATTTGTTTTAAGGTGTTATGGCGAATCCATCCGTCGAAACTGTAAATACCTCCGGCGATAAGCTGATGCTGGCCCTGGGCGTATTGTTGGTCTTGGCCGGATTCGTAGGCTTCTTCTGGCTGGCCAATCAGCAGTGGTATGTCCGCGGTGCTGCGTTGGCGGTAGGTATCATCGCCGGCGTGGCCGTCGGTCTGATGTCCGCACCTGGCAAGAGTCTCATCGCCTTTGCCAAGGATTCGTACAAGGAAGTCCGGAAGGTCGTTTGGCCCACCCGCAAGGAAGCAACGCAAACCACACTCGTCGTGTTCGGTTTCGTGCTCGTGATGGCGATTTTCCTCTGGTTGAGTGACAAATCGATCGAATGGGTGATTTTCTCGGCGATTCTGGGTTGGAAATGATATGAGCGATACTCCGGCATCCCCGAGCGGAAAGCGTTGGTACGTCGTGCACGCCTACTCCGGTATGGAGAAGAGCGTGCAGCGTGCGCTTCAGGAGCGCATCGAACGTGCTGGCATGCAGGACAAATTCGGTCAGATCCTGGTCCCGACCGAAGAAGTGGTCGAAGTCAAAGGCGGCCACAAGGCAGTGACTGAGCGTCGTTTCTTCCCCGGCTACGTGCTGGTTGAGATGGAAATGACGGACGAAACGTGGCACCTCGTGAAGAACACCGCGAAGGTCACCGGTTTCGTCGGCGGTGCGCGCAACCGCCCGACCCCGATTTCCCCGAAGGAAGTCGAGAAGATCATGTCGCAGATGCAGGAAGGCGTTGAGAAGCCGCGCCCGAAGACCCTGTTCGAAGTCGGCGAGATGGTGCGTGTCAAGGAAGGCCCGTTCACGGACTTCAATGGCACCGTCGAAGAAGTCAACTACGAAAAATCGCGCGTGCGTGTGTCGGTCACCATCTTTGGCCGATCCACTCCGGTCGAACTCGAGTTCGGTCAGGTCGAAAAAGTTTGATCCCGATTCGGTGGGCAGCCTCGGCTGCCCACCTTCGCGCTTACGGTCCGCGTCATGGCCGTTGAGGAGCGTCAGTAGCCCGTGGCGAAAGCGCGTTATTACTCACCGAACGCCTTCTCTGGCGTTCCAATGAGGTTCACAAATGGCAAAGAAGATTATCGGCTTTATCAAGCTGCAGATCCCTGCAGGTAAAGCCAACCCGTCGCCGCCGGTCGGTCCGGCACTGGGCCAGCGCGGCCTGAACATCATGGAGTTCTGCAAGGCGTTCAACGCGCAGACTCAAGGCATGGAGCCGGGTCTGCCGGTGCCGGTGGTCATCACGGCATTCGCTGACAAGAGCTTCACGTTCGTGATGAAGACGCCGCCGGCGACCGTCCTGATCAAGAAGGCGGCGAAGGTGGACAAGGGCTCGAGCAAGCCGCACACCGACAAGGTCGGTTCGATCACGCGCGCTCAAGCCGAAGAAATCGCGAAGACCAAGATGCCGGATCTTACGGCAGCTGATCTGGACGCAGCCGTTCGCACCATCGCTGGTAGCGCACGCTCGATGGGCATCACTGTGGAGGGCGTGTAAATGGCTAAGATCTCCAAGCGCCGTCAGGCATTTGCCGCCAAGGTTGATCGTCAGAAGCTGTACGCGATCGAAGACGCACTGAGCCTCGTGAAGGAATGCGCGAGCGCGAAGTTCGACGAGTCGATCGACGTCGCAGTCCAGCTCGGCATCGATGCGAAGAAGTCGGATCAAGTCGTTCGTGGTTCGGTCGTTCTGCCGGCAGGTACGGGCAAGTCGGTTCGCGTTGCTGTGTTCGCGCAAGGCGAGAAGGCTGAACAAGCACGTGCAGCAGGCGCGGAAATCGTCGGTATGGAAGACCTGGCAGAGCAGATCAAGGCTGGCCAGATGGACTTCGACATCGTGATCGCTTCGCCGGACACGATGCGTATCGTCGGTACGCTCGGCCAGATCCTGGGCCCGCGCGGCCTGATGCCGAACCCGAAGGTCGGTACGGTCACGCCGGACGTCGCAACCGCCGTCAAGAACGCGAAGGCTGGTCAGGTGCAATTCCGTGTCGACAAGGCCGGTATCATCCACGCGACCATCGGCCGTGCATCGTTCGAGCCGACCGCACTGCGTTCGAACCTGTCGGCGCTGATCGAAGCGCTGCAGAAGGCCAAGCCGGCAACGAGCAAGGGCGTCTACCTGCGCAAGATCGCACTGTCGAGCACGATGGGCGTCGGCGTGCGTGTCGACCAGGCTACGCTGGCAGCACAGTAAGCAAGTATTCGGGCCGCTTCGTTCGCGAAGCGGCCTACATGGGCTTTGGGCGGTTGTTCGTGCAGCAGGGCGAACGACCGGTTATCAAAGACCGTTGGTGGGGCGCAGCAGTCAGGTGATCCCTTAATTCAAGCCAACGCAGATGGCGAACCCGAAAAAGTTTTGCAGTGGTGAAGCCGCAGGCCGTGAAGCGATTCCCGGCGTGAGGTGGAAATACTCCTAACGAGGTCGGACGCCGTTGTTGAACGAGGTACGTGAGGTTTCGGCCATGCCGGCCGCGCCGAACGTATCGTTTCTGGAGGCTAACCGTGCCGCTTAATAGAGAAGACAAGCAAGCCGTCGTCGCTGAGGTTGCCGCGCAAGTCGCGAAGGCCCAGACCGTTGTGCTGGCTGAGTATCGTGGAATTGCGGTTGGCGATCTGACCAAGCTGCGCGCGAAAGCGCGTGAGCAACAGGTTTACCTGCGCGTGTTGAAGAACACGCTGGCGCGTCGCGCCGTCGAAGGTACGCCGTTTGCTCCGCTGGCAGAGCAGATGACTGGCCCGTTGATCTACGGCATCTCGGAAGATGCAATTGCTGCTGCTAAGGTCGTCAACGACTTCAGCAAGAGCAATGACAAGTTGGTCATCAAGGCTGGTTCGTTCGATGGCAAGGTGATGGACAAGGCTGGCGTGCAAGCGCTGGCAAGCATCCCGAGCCGCGAAGAACTGCTCTCGAAGCTGCTGTTCGTTATGCAATCGCCTGTTTCCGGCTTCGCGCGCGCTCTGGCCGCGCTGGCCGAGAAGAAGCAAGCGGAAGCTGCGTAATCGAACGTGCATCAGCGTCATTGATCGCTGGCTGTATCCGAATTCAATTTAGGAGTATTTCAAATGGCAATCGCAAAAGAAGACATCCTGGCAGCAGTCGAAGGGATGACCGTTCTGGAACTGAACGAACTGGTCAAGGCATTCGAAGAGAAGTTTGGCGTGTCGGCAGCTGCAGTGGCAGTCGCTGGCCCGGCAGGCGGCGGCGCAGCTGCTGCAGCAGAAGAGAAGACCGAATTCACGGTCGTTCTGGCTGAAGCAGGCAGCAACAAGGTTGCAGTCATCAAGGCAGTTCGCGAACTGACGGGCCTGGGCCTGAAGGAAGCGAAGGACGTCGTTGACGGCGCACCGAAGGCTGTCAAGGAAGGCGTCGACAAGGCTGCTGCTGAAGAAGCCAAGAAGAAGCTGGAAGAAGCAGGCGCGAAGGTCGAAGTCAAGTAAGTTTCGGCGCGCTGTGCGAAGGCTGGCGGTATTTTCACCGCCGGCCTTTTTGTGCTTTGTGGGGACGTTATTCTGGCACTCATTCGGGAGCCCGAATAATCGGCCCCAGAAGCCAAAGAAAACCGCCTGATCGTTGTCATTGGTCACGAATGGCGGTTCTCTTTGTCTTCTGAAGCGACTGCAGAAGGCAAGTTTGGTCGGGTAGCGGGCAACACAGGCATCCGCTGCCGTCAGCCAGCGGTTGGTAGCGGCCAACCACCAAGCTTCTCGGCTCGTTCAAGCCGTCGGACGGCCATCGGGTCTCAGTCGGTGAACACTCGGGTTTGAAACGTCCAGGTATTCCGCCTCGATAGCACCCGCCGTGATTCGGAGATCGTATGCAATATTCCTTCACCGAGAAGAAGCGCATTCGCAAGAGTTTCGCGAAGCGCCCCATCGTTCACCAAGTTCCTTTCTTGCTGGCTACCCAGCTTGAATCATTCAGCACGTTTCTGCAAGCCGATGTGCCGGCCACGCAACGCAAGCCTGAAGGTTTGCAGGCCGCGTTCACATCGGTATTTCCCATTGTTTCGCACAACGGTTTCGCACGTCTCGAGTTCGTGAGCTATGCGTTGTCCGCGCCGGCATTCAACATCAAGGAATGCCAGCAGCGCGGCCTGACGTACTGCTCCGCGCTGCGCGCGAAGGTCCGCCTTGTCATCCTCGACAAGGAATCGCCGAACAAGCCGGTCGTCAAGGAAGTGAAAGAGCAGGAAGTGTACATGGGCGAAATTCCGCTCATGACGCCGACGGGCTCGTTCGTCATCAACGGCACCGAGCGTGTCATCGTCTCGCAGCTGCACCGTTCGCCGGGCGTGTTCTTCGAACACGACAAGGGCAAGACGCACAGCTCGGGCAAGCTGCTGTTCTCGGCACGGATCATTCCGTACCGCGGCTCGTGGCTCGACTTCGAATTCGATCCGAAGGACATCCTGTACTTCCGCGTCGACCGTCGCCGCAAGATGCCGGTCACGATCCTGCTGAAGGCCATCGGCCTCACGCCGGAACAGATCCTCGCGAACTTCTTCGTATTCGACAACTTCACGCTGATGGACGAAGGCGCGCAACTCGAGTTCGTGCCCGAGCGCCTGCGTGGTGAAGTCGCGCGCTTCGACATCACGGATCGTGATGGCAAGGTCATCGTCCAGAAGGACAAGCGGATCAACGCGAAGCACATTCGCGACCTCGAAGCCGCGAAGACCAAGTTCATCTCGGTGCCGGAAGACTATCTGCTCGGCCGCGTGCTGGCGAAGAACGTCGTCGACGGCGACACCGGCGAAGTGATCGCGAGCGCGAACGACGAAGTCACGGAAAGCGTGCTCGAGAAGCTGCGCGAAGCGGGCATCAAGGACATCCAGACGCTCTACACGAACGACCTGGACCAGGGCCCGTACATCTCGTCGACGCTGCGTGTCGACGAAACGACCGACAAGACGGCCGCGCGCATCGCGATCTACCGCATGATGCGTCCGGGCGAGCCGCCGACCGAAGAAGCGGTCGAGGCACTGTTCAACCGTCTGTTCTACAGCGAAGAAGCGTACGACCTGTCGAAGGTCGGCCGTATGAAGTTCAACCGCCGCGTCAGCCGTGACGAGATCACCGGCCCGATGACGCTGCAGGACGACGACATCCTCGCGACGATCAAGATCCTCGTCGAGCTGCGCAACGGCAAGGGCGAAGTGGACGACATCGACCACCTCGGCAACCGTCGTGTGCGTTGCGTCGGCGAACTGGCGGAAAACCAGTTCCGCGCAGGTCTCGTGCGTGTCGAGCGCGCGGTCAAGGAACGCCTCGGCCAGGCCGAAAGCGAAAACCTGATGCCGCACGACCTGATCAACTCGAAGCCGATTTCGTCGGCGATCCGCGAGTTCTTCGGTTCGTCGCAGCTGTCGCAGTTCATGGACCAGACCAACCCGCTGTCGGAAATCACGCACAAGCGTCGTGTTTCCGCACTGGGCCCGGGCGGTCTGACGCGCGAACGCGCAGGCTTTGAAGTCCGCGACGTGCACCCGACCCACTATGGCCGCGTGTGCCCGATCGAAACGCCGGAAGGTCCGAACATCGGCCTGATCAACTCGCTCGCACTGTATGCGCACCTGAACGAGTATGGCTTCCTCGAGACGCCGTACCGCAAGGTCGTGGACAGCAAGGTGACCGACCAGATCGACTACCTGTCGGCGATCGAAGAAGGCCGCTACATGATCGCGCAGGCAAACGCCGCGATCGACGAGAACGGCCAGCTGATCGACGAACTCGTGTCGTCGCGTGAAGCCGGCGAAACGATGATGGTCACGCCGGACCGTATCCAGTACATGGACGTCGCGCCGTCGCAGATCGTGTCGGTCGCAGCCTCGCTGATTCCGTTCCTCGAGCACGATGACGCGAACCGTGCGCTGATGGGTTCGAACATGCAGCGTCAGGCCGTGCCGTGTCTGCGTCCGGAAAAGCCGGTCGTCGGTACGGGCATCGAGCGCACCTGTGCGGTCGACTCGGGTACGACGGTTCAGGCGTTCCGCGGCGGCGTCGTCGACTATGTCGACGCAGGCCGTATCGTGATTCGCGTGAACGACGACGAAGCAGTCGCAGGTGAAGTCGGTGTCGACATCTACAACCTGATCAAGTACACGCGTTCGAACCAGAACACGAACATCAACCAGCGTCCGATCGTGAAGATGGGCGACAAGGTCTCGCGCGGCGACGTGCTGGCCGACGGCGCCTCGACGGACCTGGGTGAGCTCGCGCTCGGCCAGAACATGCTGATCGCGTTCATGCCGTGGAACGGCTACAACTTCGAGGATTCGATCCTGATCTCGGAGAAGGTCGTGGCCGACGATCGCTACACGTCGATCCACATCGAAGAGCTGAACGTCGTTGCACGCGACACGAAGCTCGGGCCGGAAGAAATCACGCGCGACATCTCGAACCTGGCGGAAGTCCAGCTCGGCCGTCTCGACGAATCGGGCATCGTGTACATCGGTGCTGAAGTCGAAGCAGGCGACGTGCTGGTCGGCAAGGTCACGCCGAAGGGCGAGACCCAGCTGACGCCGGAAGAGAAGCTGCTGCGCGCGATCTTCGGCGAGAAGGCCTCGGACGTGAAGGACACGTCGCTGCGCGTGCCGTCGGGCATGAGCGGCACCGTGATCGACGTCCAGGTGTTCACGCGTGAAGGCATCCAGCGCGACAAGCGTGCGCAACAGATCATCGACGACGAACTGAAGCGTTACCGTCTCGACCTGAACGACCAGCTGCGCATCGTGGAAGGCGACGCGTTCCAGCGTCTCGCACGCATGCTGGTGGGCAAGGTCGCGAACGGCGGTCCGAAGAAGCTCGCGAAGGGCACGAAGATCGACCAGGCTTACCTGGAAGACCTCGACCACTACCACTGGTTCGACATCCGCCTCGCGGACGACGAAGCAGCGGCGCAGCTCGAAGCGATCAAGAACTCGATCGAAGAAAAGCGTCACCAGTTCGACCTCGCGTTCGAAGAGAAGCGCAAGAAGCTCACGCAGGGCGACGAACTGCCGCCGGGCGTGCTGAAGATGGTCAAGGTGTACCTCGCGGTCAAGCGTCGCCTGCAGCCTGGCGACAAGATGGCAGGCCGTCACGGTAACAAGGGTGTCGTGTCGAAGATCGTCCCGATCGAAGACATGCCGTACATGGCCGATGGCCGTCCGGCAGACGTCGTGCTGAACCCGCTGGGCGTTCCGTCGCGGATGAACGTGGGTCAGGTTCTGGAAGTGCACCTCGGCTGGGCCGCGAAGGGCCTCGGCTGGCGTATCGGCGAAATGCTGCAGCGTCAGGCGAAGATCGAGGAACTGCGCGTGTTCCTGACGAAGATCTACAACGACTCGGGCCGCCAGGAAGACCTGGAAAGCTTCACCGACGAAGAGATCCTCGAACTCGCGAAGAACCTGCGCGAAGGCGTGCCGTTCGCAACGCCGGTGTTCGACGGTGCGACCGAGGAAGAAATGGGCAAGATGCTCGACCTCGCGTTCCCGGACGACATCGCTGAACAGCTCGGCATGAACCCGTCGAAGAACCAGGTCCGTCTGTACGACGGCCGCACGGGTGAAATGTTCGAACGTCGCGTGACGCTCGGCTACATGCACTACCTGAAGCTGCACCACTTGGTCGACGACAAGATGCACGCGCGTTCGACCGGCCCGTACTCGCTCGTCACGCAGCAGCCGCTGGGTGGTAAGGCGCAGTTCGGTGGCCAGCGTTTCGGTGAAATGGAAGTGTGGGCACTCGAAGCGTACGGCGCGTCCTACGTGCTGCAGGAAATGCTGACGGTGAAGTCGGACGACGTGACCGGCCGGACGAAGGTGTACGAAAACCTCGTCAAGGGCGATCACGTGATCGATGCAGGCATGCCGGAATCCTTCAACGTGCTCGTGAAGGAAATCCGCTCGCTCGGTATCGATATCGATCTCGACCGCAATTAATCGGACTACGGAGAGAAAGCAATGAAAGCTCTGCTCGATCTATTCAAGCAAGTCCAACAGGAAGAAGTTTTCGACGCGATCAAGATCGGTCTGGCCTCGCCGGACAAGATCCGTTCGTGGTCGTTCGGCGAAGTGAAGAAGCCGGAGACCATCAACTACCGTACGTTCAAGCCGGAACGCGATGGTCTCTTCTGCGCGAAGATCTTCGGGCCGATCAAGGACTACGAGTGCCTGTGCGGCAAGTACAAGCGTCTGAAGCACCGCGGCGTGATCTGCGAGAAGTGCGGCGTCGAAGTGACGCTGGCGAAGGTGCGTCGTGAACGGATGGGCCACATCGAGCTGGCCTCGCCGGTCGCTCACATCTGGTTCCTGAAGTCGCTGCCGTCGCGTCTGGGCATGGTGCTCGACATGACGCTGCGCGACATCGAACGCGTGCTGTACTTCGAAGCCTATGTGGTGATCGAACCGGGCATGACGCCGCTGAAGGCGCGGCAGATCATGACCGAAGAGGATTACTACAACAAGGTCGAGGAATACGGCGACGAATTCCGTGCCGAAATGGGCGCGGAAGGCGTGCGTGAACTGCTGCGCGCGATCAACATCGACGAGCAGGTCGAGACGCTGCGCACCGAGCTGAAGAACACCGGCTCGGAAGCGAAGATCAAGAAGTACGCGAAGCGCCTGAAGGTCCTCGAGGCATTCCAGCGCTCGGGCATCAAGCCCGAGTGGATGATCCTCGAAGTGCTGCCGGTGCTGCCGCCGGAACTGCGTCCGCTCGTGCCGCTGGACGGCGGCCGTTTCGCGACGTCGGACCTGAACGACCTGTATCGCCGCGTGATCAACCGTAACAACCGGTTGAAGCGTCTGCTCGAGCTGAAGGCACCTGAAATCATCGTCCGCAACGAAAAGCGGATGCTGCAGGAAGCCGTCGACTCGCTGCTCGACAACGGTCGTCGCGGCAAGGCGATGACGGGCGCGAACAAGCGTCCGCTGAAGTCGCTCGCCGACATGATCAAGGGTAAGGGCGGTCGTTTCCGTCAGAACCTGCTGGGCAAGCGCGTCGACTACTCGGGCCGTTCGGTCATCGTGGTCGGCCCGACGCTGAAGCTGCACCAGTGCGGCCTGCCGAAGCTGATGGCGCTCGAGCTGTTCAAGCCGTTCATCTTCAACAAGCTGGAAGTGATGGGCGTCGCGACGACCATCAAGGCGGCGAAGAAGGAAGTCGAGAACCAGACGCCGGTGGTGTGGGACATCCTCGAAGAGGTGATCCGCGAGCACCCGGTGATGCTGAACCGTGCGCCGACGCTGCACCGTCTCGGTATCCAGGCGTTCGAGCCGGTGCTGATCGAAGGCAAGGCAATTCAGCTGCACCCGCTCGTCTGCGCGGCGTTCAACGCCGACTTCGACGGTGACCAGATGGCCGTTCACGTGCCGCTGTCGCTCGAAGCGCAGATGGAAGCGCGTACGCTGATGCTGGCGTCGAACAACGTGCTGTTCCCGGCCAACGGCGATCCGTCGATCGTGCCGTCGCAGGATATCGTGCTGGGTCTGTACTACGCGACCCGCGAAGCGGTTAACGCCAAGGGCGAAGGCCTGTCGTTCACGGGCGTGTCGGAAGTGATCCGCGCGTACGAGAACAAGGAAGTCGAGCTGGCATCGCGCGTCAACGTGCGGATCACCGAAATGGTCCACAACGAAGACACGTCGGAAGGCGCACCGCCGTTCGTGCCGAAGATCTCGCTGTACGCGACGACCGTCGGCCGCGCGATCCTGTCGGAGATCCTGCCGCACGGCCTGCCGTTCTCGGTGCTGAACAAGCCGCTGAAGAAGAAGGAAATCTCGCGCCTGATCAACACGGCGTTCCGCAAGTGCGGTCTGCGCGCGACGGTGGTGTTTGCCGATCAGCTGATGCAGTCGGGCTTCCGTCTTGCGACGCGTGCCGGTATTTCGATCTGCGTGGACGACATGCTCGTGCCGCCGCAGAAGGAAACGATCGTCGGCGACGCCGCGAAGAAGGTGAAGGAGTACGACCGCCAGTACATGTCGGGTCTCGTCACCGCGCAGGAACGCTACAACAACGTGGTCGACATCTGGTCGGCAACGTCGGAAGCGGTCGGCAAGGCGATGATGGAGCAGCTGTCGACGGAGCCGGTGACGGACCGCGACGGCAAGGAAACGCGCCAGGAATCGTTCAACTCGATCTACATGATGGCCGACTCGGGCGCCCGGGGTTCGGCGGTTCAGATTCGTCAGCTGGCCGGTATGCGAGGCCTGATGGCGAAGCCGGACGGCTCGATTATCGAGACGCCGATTACCGCGAACTTCCGCGAAGGTCTGAACGTGTTGCAGTACTTCATCTCGACCCACGGTGCACGTAAGGGTCTGGCTGATACGGCACTGAAGACCGCGAACTCGGGTTACCTGACGCGTCGTCTCGTCGACGTCACGCAGGATCTGGTCGTGGTGGAAGACGATTGCGGCACGTCGAACGGCGTGGCGATGAAGGCACTCGTCGAAGGCGGTGAAGTCGTCGAGGCGCTGCGTGACCGTATCCTCGGCCGCGTTGCGGTGGCGGACGTCGTGAACCCGGAAACGCAGGAAACGGTGTACGAGTCGGGCACGCTGCTCGACGAAACGGCGGTCGAGGAAATCGAACGCCTCGGCATCGACGAAGTGCGCGTGCGCACGCCGCTGACCTGCGAAACGCGTTACGGCCTGTGCGCAGCCTGCTACGGCCGTGACCTCGGCCGCGGCTCGCTCGTGAACGTCGGCGAAGCAGTCGGCGTGATCGCGGCACAGTCGATCGGTGAACCGGGCACGCAGCTGACGATGCGTACGTTCCACATCGGTGGTGCGGCATCGCGTGCGGCAGTGGCTTCGTCGGTCGAAGCGAAGAGCAACGGTATCGTGCGCTTCACGGCGACGATGCGCTACGTCACGAACGCGAAGGGCGAGCAGATCGTCATTTCCCGTTCGGGCGAAGCGATGATCACCGACGATTTCGGTCGCGAGCGCGAGCGTCACAAAGTGCCGTACGGCGCGACGCTGCTGCAGCTCGACGGTGCGACGATCAAGGCAGGCACGCAGCTCGCCACGTGGGATCCGCTGACGCGTCCGATCATCACCGAGTACGGTGGTACGGTGAAGTTCGAGAACGTCGAGGAAGGCGTGACCGTCGCGAAGCAGATCGACGACGTGACCGGCCTGTCGACGCTGGTCGTGATCGACGTGAAGCGTCGTGGCTCGCAAGCTTCGAAGAGCGTGCGTCCGCAGGTCAAGCTGCTCGACGCGAACGGCGACGAAGTGAAGATTCCGGGCACGGAGCACGCAGTGCAGATCGGCTTCCAGGTCGGCGCACTGATCACCGTGAAGGATGGCCAGCAGGTGCAGGTCGGTGAAGTGCTCGCACGTATCCCGACGGAAGCGCAGAAGACGCGTGACATTACCGGCGGTCTGCCGCGGGTGGCGGAACTGTTCGAAGCGCGTTCGCCGAAGGATGCCGGCATTCTCGCGGAAGTCACCGGTACGACGTCGTTCGGTAAGGACACGAAGGGCAAGCAGCGTCTCGTCATCACGGACCTCGAGGGCAATCAGCACGAGTTCCTGATCGCGAAGGAAAAGCAGGTTCTGGTTCACGATGCCCAGGTCGTCAACAAGGGCGAAATGATCGTGGACGGTCCGGCGGATCCGCACGACATCCTGCGTCTGCAGGGTATCGAGGCGCTGTCGCGCTACATCGTCGACGAAGTGCAGGACGTGTATCGTCTGCAGGGCGTGAAGATCAACGACAAGCACATCGAGGTGATCGTTCGCCAGATGCTGCGTCGTGTGCAGATCACCGACAACGGTGATACGCGCTTCATCCCGGGCGAACAGGTCGAGCGTTCCGACATGCTGGACGAGAACGATCGCATGATCGCCGAGGACAAGCGTCCGGCTTCGTACGACAACGTGCTGCTCGGTATCACGAAGGCATCGCTGTCGACCGACTCGTTCATCTCCGCGGCATCGTTCCAGGAAACGACCCGCGTGCTGACCGAAGCGGCGATCATGGGCAAGCGCGACGATCTGCGTGGCCTGAAGGAAAACGTGATCGTCGGCCGTCTGATTCCGGCCGGTACGGGTCTCGCGTTCCACAAGGCACGCAAGGCGAAGGAATCGTCGGATCGCGAGCGTTTCGACCAGATCGCAGCGGAAGAGGCATTCGACTTCGGCACGCCGAGCGCGCCGGCAGAAGAGCCGCAGCAACACCCGGCAGCCGAGTAAGCGGGGGCGGCGCGAGCCGCCTTGCCTTACCTTGCTGTCACCGAGACCGCCCGGTTATGCCGGGCGGTTTTTTTTCGTCTGTCGTTCATGCGCATGACGGGCCTGCCGCGCGGCCGCCGCAGGCCCGTCATGCGCACGAACGAACCCTGGCCGATCGGCCAAACCGCACGATTCGCCACGCGTCGCGCGAGCGGGTTGTTAAAATTGCGGTCATCGTTTAGCCGTCCCTGTCCTCATTCATGTCCCGCGCCCTCGAAATCCTCGACGAAGTATTTGGTTACCCCGCATTTCGCGGCCAGCAGGGCGAGATCGTCGAGCACGTCGCCGGCGGCGGCGATTGCCTCGTGCTGATGCCAACCGGCGGCGGCAAGTCGCTGTGCTATCAGATTCCCGCATTGCTGCGCCGCGAGGCCGGGCAGGGCGCCGGCATCGTCGTGTCGCCGTTGATCGCGCTGATGCAGGACCAGGTCGCCGCGCTGAGCGAAGTGGGGGTGCGCGCCGCGTACCTGAATTCGACGCTGTCGGGCGCCGAGGCTGCGGCGACCGAGCGCGCGCTGCGCGAGGGCGAAATCGACCTGCTGTACGTCGCGCCGGAACGGCTGATGACGGGGCGCTTCCTCGACCTGCTCGAGCGCGCGAAGATCGGCCTGTTCGCGATCGACGAAGCACACTGCGTGTCGCAATGGGGGCACGATTTCCGCCCGGAATACATCCAGCTGTCGGTGCTGCATGAGCGCTTCCCGTCGGTGCCGCGCATCGCGCTGACCGCCACGGCCGATGCGATCACGCGCGATGAGATCATCCACCGTCTCGCGCTCGACGATGCGCGCGTGTTCGTGTCGAGCTTCGACCGCCCGAACATCCGCTACCGGATCGTCGAAAAGGACAACGCGCGTTCGCAACTGCTCGATTTCATTCGTGCCGAGCACACGAATGCCGATGGTACGACCGATGCAGGCGTTGTCTATTGCCTGTCGCGCCGCAAGGTCGAGGAAACGGCCGAATGGCTGAAGGCGCAGGGCGTGCGTGCGCTGCCGTATCACGCGGGGATGGAGTTCGAGGTGCGGCAGAAGCATCAGGAAATGTTCCAGCGCGAGGAAGGTATCGTGATGTGCGCGACGATCGCGTTCGGCATGGGCATCGACAAGCCGGACGTGCGCTTCGTCGCGCACCTGGATCTGCCGAAGAGCGTCGAAGGCTACTACCAGGAGACGGGCCGCGCCGGCCGCGACGGGATGCCCGCGAATGCGTGGATGGCGTACGGCCTCGGCGACGTCGTCCAGCAGCGCAAGATGATCGACGAGTCCGATGCGGACGACGCGCACAAGCGCGTCCAGACGTCGAAGCTCGACGCGCTGCTCGGGCTGTGCGAGACGATCTCGTGCCGTCGCGTGCGGCTGCTGAACTACTTCGGCGAGGAGAGCAAGCCGTGCGGCAACTGCGACACGTGCCTCGAGCCGCCGGCTTCGTGGGACGCCACGCGTGAGGCGCAGATGGCGCTGTCGTGCGTGTTCCGCGCGCAGCGCGCGAGCGGCTTCAATTTCGGCTCGAGCCACCTGATCGAGATCCTGCGCGGCGGGCGCACCGAAAAGGTGTTGCAGCGCGGCCACGACCAGCTCACGACGTTCGGAATCGGCGCATCGCTGTCGGAGCCCGAATGGCGGGCGATTTTCCGGCAGCTCGTCGCGTACGGCTACCTGGCCGTCGATCATGGCGGCTTCGGCGCGCTCGTGCTGACCGAGGCCGCGAAGCCCGTGCTGAAGAACGAGGAGAAGGTCACGCTGCGCCGCTACGTGAAGCCGCAGCGCACGCGCCAGTCGTCGAGCCGCAGCGGTACGCGCGTCGATCCGACGGCCGGCATGGGCACGCGTGAGCGCGCACGGTGGGATGCGCTGCGCGCGTGGCGTGCGGAAACGGCGAAAACGGACGGCGTGCCGGCCTACGTGATCTTCCACGACGCAACGCTCGCCGAGATCGCGCGCAACGCGCCGGAGACGATCGACGACCTGCGCCATATCCCCGGCATGGGCGTGCGCAAGCTCGAACGCTTCGGCGACGAGATCATCGACGTCGTCGAGTCGGCTTGACACAGCTGTTCCGACCCCTCCGGTAAACCACGCGTCCGGCGGGTGAATCACGCAAGCCGTTGACTTAGTTGGCATTTCCGGAATATCATGCTGGGTTCCGGTATTCGGTGGGCCGAGTCGCGTTCCAAGGTTCGCACCCGTTTCGCCGGTTCGGAAGTCAACTGTGCGCCGATTCTCGCTTTGCCCGAAATCGATGCGCAGATTTTGTTCAATTTCAGGAATAAACAATGCCAACCATCAACCAACTGGTTCGCAAAGGCCGTCAGTCGGAAACGACGAAGAGCAAGAGCCCGGCCCTGCAGGACTGCCCCCAGCGTCGCGGCGTGTGCACCCGTGTGTACACGACGACGCCGAAGAAGCCGAACTCGGCACTCCGTAAGGTCGCCAAGGTTCGTCTGACGAACGGCTTCGAAGTGATTTCGTACATCGGCGGTGAAGGCCACAACCTGCAGGAACACTCGGTTGTGCTGATCCGCGGCGGCCGTGTGAAGGACTTGCCGGGTGTGCGTTACCACATGGTTCGCGGCTCGCTGGATACCCAGGGCGTCAAGGACCGTAAGCAAGCGCGCTCGAAGTACGGCGCGAAGCGTGCAAAGGCTGCCAAGTAAGCAGTTTTTGATCAGGGATCGCCGTAGGGCGGTCAAGGCGGGAGTGCCGGATTGCCGGTGCTGTCGAGTAAGTGGTCACCCGGCCAAGCTGGTTAGTCGTGAAGATGTGATCGGGTTTGTTGGTGGCCGCGGAGCTGGATGCAGCTCCAACTGAACAAGTAAAGGAAGAATCATGCCGCGTCGTCGCGAAGTCCCCAAGCGGGAAGTGTTGCCGGATCCGAAGTTCGGTAACGTTGATGTAGCCAAGTTCATGAACATGCTGATGCTGTCCGGCAAGAAGTCGGTCGCAGAGCGCATCGTTTATGGCGCATTCGAACAGATCCAGACCAAGGGTGGCAAGGACCCGCTGGAAGTGTTCACGGTTGCGCTCAACAACGTCAAGCCGGTGGTCGAAGTGAAGAGCCGTCGCGTTGGTGGTGCCAACTATCAAGTTCCGGTCGAAGTGCGCCCGTCGCGTCGTATGGCATTGGCGATGCGCTGGCTGCGTGAGGCTGCGAAGAAGCGTAGCGAGAAGTCGATGGCCCTGCGCCTGGCAGGTGAACTCTCCGAAGCGGCCGAAGGCCGTGGCGGCGCGATGAAGAAGCGCGACGAAGTTCACCGCATGGCAGAAGCCAACCGCGCGTTCTCGCATTTCCGTTTCTAAGCGCCTGGCTGGGCTGTTAGCGGAAATAATTCCGGGCGGGTGCGCTTTTCAGGCGCCTCGCCCGTTTGTGTTGAAGCGCGATGCAGCACGCTGCGTCGCGCCATCCCAGTAAAGGATTCAAAGTGGCTCGCAAGACTCCTATCGAGCGCTACCGCAATATCGGTATTAGCGCTCACATCGACGCCGGCAAGACGACGACGACCGAGCGCATTCTGTTTTACACCGGTGTGAACCACAAGATCGGTGAAGTCCACGACGGCGCAGCCACGATGGACTGGATGGAGCAGGAACAGGAGCGTGGCATCACGATCACGTCCGCTGCTACCACGGCCTTCTGGAAGGGCATGGGCGGCAACTATCCGGAACACCGCATCAACATCATCGACACCCCGGGCCACGTCGACTTCACGATTGAAGTCGAGCGCTCGATGCGCGTGCTCGACGGCGCGTGCATGGTGTACTGCGCAGTGGGCGGCGTGCAGCCGCAGTCGGAAACGGTGTGGCGCCAGGCTAACAAGTACAAGGTGCCGCGTCTCGCGTTCGTCAACAAGATGGACCGTACCGGCGCGAACTTCTTCAAGGTCTACGACCAGCTCCGTCTGCGCCTGAAGGCGAACCCGGTTCCGGTCGTGGTGCCGATCGGCGCGGAAGAAAACTTCAAGGGCGTCGTCGACCTGATCAAGATGAAGGCGATCATTTGGGACGAAGCGTCGCAAGGCACGAAGTTCGACTACGTCGACATCCCGGCCGAGCTCGCAGAGACCTGCAAGGAATGGCGCGAAAAGATGGTCGAAGTGGCTGCCGAAGCCAGCGAAGACCTGATGAACAAGTACCTGGAAGAAGGCGATCTGCCGGAAGCCGACATCGTCAAGGCGCTGCGCGACCGTACGATCGCGTGCGAAATCCAGCCGATGCTGTGCGGTACCGCGTTCAAGAACAAGGGCGTGCAGCGTATGCTCGACGCCGTGATCGACTTCCTGCCGTCGCCGGTCGACATCCCGCCGGTCAAGGGCGAGCTCGAAAACGGTGAAGAAGCAGAGCGCAAGGCGTCGGACGACGAGAAGTTCTCGTCGCTCGCGTTCAAGATCATGACCGACCCGTTCGTCGGCCAGCTGATCTTCTTCCGTGTGTACTCGGGCGTCGTCAACTCGGGCGACACGCTGCTGAACTCGACCAAGGGCAAGAAGGAACGCCTCGGCCGTATTCTGCAGATGCACGCGAACCAGCGTGAAGAAATCAAGGAAGTCCGTGCAGGCGACATCGCTGCTGCGGTCGGCCTGAAGGAAGCGACCACCGGCGATACGCTGTGCGATCCGGCAAACCCGATCGTGCTCGAGCGCATGGTGTTCCCGGAGCCGGTGATTTCGCAGGCTGTCGAGCCGAAGACCAAGGCTGACCAGGAAAAGATGGGCCTGGCGCTGAACCGTCTGGCGCAAGAAGATCCGTCGTTCCGCGTGCAGACCGACGAAGAGTCGGGCCAGACCATCATTTCGGGCATGGGCGAGCTCCACCTCGAAATTCTGGTCGACCGGATGAAGCGTGAATTCGGCGTGGAAGCAACCGTCGGCAAGCCGCAGGTTGCCTACCGCGAAACGATCCGTTCGACGGCGAAGGACGTCGACGGCAAGTTCGTCAAGCAGTCGGGTGGTCGCGGCCAGTACGGTCACGCAGTCATCACGCTCGAGCCGAACGAACAAGGCAAGGGCTACGAGTTCTTCGACGAGATCAAGGGTGGTGTGATTCCGCGTGAATACATCCCGGCGGTCGACAAGGGTATCCAGGACACGCTGAAGTCGGGCGTGCTGGCCGGCTTCCCGGTCGTCGACGTGAAGGTTCACCTGACGTTCGGTTCGTACCACGACGTTGACTCGAACGAAAACGCGTTCCGCATGGCCGGTTCGATGGCGTTCAAGGAAGCGATGCGCAAGGCGAACCCGGTCGTCCTCGAGCCGATGATGGCGGTCGAAGTCGAGACGCCGGAAGACTACATGGGCAACGTGATGGGCGACCTGTCGGGCCGTCGCGGTATCGTCCAGGGCATGGAAGACATGGTTGGCGGCGGCAAGATCGTGCGTGCCGAAGTACCGCTGTCGGAAATGTTCGGTTACTCGACGTCGCTGCGTTCGCTGACGCAAGGTCGTGCAACGTACACGATGGAGTTCAAGCACTACGCTGAAGCTCCGCGCAACGTTGCTGACGCGATCATCAGCGCGAAGTCGAAGTAATTCGTTATCTCAATCGATAATTTTTGAAAGAAGAGAATCATGGCAAAAGGTAAATTCGAGCGGACCAAGCCGCACGTGAACGTTGGTACGATTGGTCACGTTGACCACGGCAAGACGACGCTGACGGCAGCGATCACGACGGTTCTGACGAAGAAGTTCGGCGGCGAAGCGAAGGCATACGACCAGATCGACGCGGCACCGGAAGAAAAGGCGCGCGGCATCACGATCAACACGGCACACGTCGAGTACGAAACGGCTAACCGCCACTACGCACACGTCGACTGCCCGGGCCACGCTGACTATGTGAAGAACATGATCACGGGCGCAGCGCAGATGGACGGCGCGATCCTGGTTTGCTCGGCAGCAGACGGCCCGATGCCGCAGACGCGTGAGCACATCCTGCTGGCACGTCAGGTTGGCGTTCCGTACATCATCGTGTTTCTGAACAAGTGCGACATGGTGGACGACGCTGAACTGCTCGAGCTGGTCGAGATGGAAGTTCGCGAACTCCTGTCGAAGTACGACTTCCCGGGCGACGACACGCCGATCGTGAAGGGTTCGGCCAAGCTGGCGCTGGAAGGCGACACGGGCGAGCTGGGCGAAGTGGCGATCATGAGCCTGGCCGACGCGCTGGACACGTACATCCCGACGCCGGAGCGTGCAGTTGACGGCGCGTTCCTGATGCCGGTGGAAGACGTGTTCTCGATCTCGGGCCGTGGTACGGTTGTGACGGGTCGCGTTGAGCGCGGCATCGTGAAGGTCGGCGAAGAAATCGAAATCGTCGGTATCAAGCCGACGGTGAAGACGACCTGCACGGGCGTTGAAATGTTCCGCAAGCTGCTGGACCAAGGTCAAGCAGGCGACAACGTTGGTATCCTGCTGCGCGGCACGAAGCGTGAAGACGTGGAGCGTGGCCAGGTTCTGGCGAAGCCGGGTTCGATCACGCCGCACACGCACTTCACGGCTGAAGTGTACGTGCTGAGCAAGGACGAAGGCGGCCGTCACACGCCGTTCTTCAACAACTACCGTCCGCAGTTCTACTTCCGTACGACGGACGTGACGGGCTCGATCGAGCTGCCGAAGGACAAGGAAATGGTGATGCCGGGCGACAACGTGTCGATCACGGTGAAGCTGATCGCTCCGATCGCGATGGAAGAAGGTCTGCGCTTCGCAATCCGCGAAGGCGGCCGTACGGTCGGCGCCGGCGTCGTCGCCAAGATCATCGAGTAATATCGACGATCCGCGGATCCCGACGGGGTCCGCGATTCCGCGGTATGCAGTCCGTACCGCTGAAACCGGGTGTCCAGCTTGCGCTGGCACCCGGTTTTGTTTTTCCGTCACGCGAAAGCGCGGGGCGAGAAACTCGCACCATCGCTCCAGAATTTCGTGTAGAATCGCGGGCTTAGCAGTGGAAGTACCGTCCGGAACCTGATGTCTCGCTCCCCGCAGGCGTCAAGTTTCACGTTCTTTTAGTGTCCGGCGATGCAACATCGCCTCGCTCTTTCCAAGGAATCGTCATGCAGCAACAGAAAATCCGCATTCGCCTGAAGGCATTCGACTATCGTCTGATCGATCAATCGGCTGCCGAGATCGTCGATACCGCGAAGCGGACTGGCGCAATCGTCCGTGGCCCGGTGCCGCTGCCGACGCGCATTCAGCGTTTTGACATCCTGCGTTCGCCGCACGTCAACAAGACGTCGCGCGATCAGCTCGAAATCCGTACCCACCAGCGCCTGATGGACATCGTCGATCCGACCGACAAGACGGTTGACGCGCTGATGAAGCTCGACCTGCCGGCTGGCGTCGACGTGGAAATCAAGCTGCAGTAAGGCTTCCAGCGCCGATCGGCATGCCGGGCGGCGCTAAGTCTTTGTATTGCTTGCGGAAATCGAGAGGTCGGGCTATACTGCTTGGCTTTTCGCGTATTCGCGTAAAAAAGTTGGGCCTTGCGTGCCCGGCATTTTGTAAATCAGCCCCGACCAATCGCAGTCGGGAATGGAGAAAATGATGAGCCTTGGACTCGTAGGTCGCAAGGTTGGCATGACCCGTATCTTCACGGCGGAAGGGGATTCGATTCCCGTCACCGTGCTGGACGTGTCGGACAACCGCGTGACGCAGATCAAGACTGTTGAAACCGACGGCTACACGGCCGTGCAGGTTGCATTCGGCTCCCGTCGTGCCTCGCGCGTGACGAAGCCGCTGGCAGGTCATCTCGCCAAAGCCGGTGTCGAAGCCGGTGAAATCCTCAAGGAATTCCGCATTGACGCGGCCAAGGCAGCTGAGCTGTCGAATGGCGCCGTGGTCGGTGCTGATCTTTTCGAAGTGGGCCAGAAGGTCGACGTGCAAGGCGTGTCGATCGGTAAGGGCTACGCCGGTACGATCAAGCGTTACAACTTCTCCTCCGGCCGTGCCACGCACGGTAACTCGCGCTCGCACAACGTGCCGGGCTCGATCGGTATGGCGCAGGATCCGGGTCGTGTTTTCCCGGGGAAACGCATGACGGGTCACATGGGTGACGTGACGGTGACGGTGCAGAACCTCGAAATCGCCCGTATCGACGCAGAGCGCAAGCTGCTGCTCGTGAAGGGTGCGATTCCGGGCGCGAAGGGCGGCAAGGTCTTCGTGACGCCGGCCGTCAAGACCAAGGGGGCGAAATAATGGAACTCAAGCTCCTGAACGAAAATGGTCAGGAAGGTGCAGTGGTCAACGCATCGGACGTCGTGTTCGGTCGTGACTACAACGAAGCGCTGATCCACCAGGTCGTCGTCGCTTACCAGGCGAATGCTCGCCAGGGTAACCGCGCACAGAAGGACCGTGAGCAAGTCAAGCACACGACGAAGAAGCCGTGGCGCCAGAAGGGTACGGGCCGCGCTCGTGCCGGTATGTCGTCGAGCCCGTTGTGGCGTGGCGGTGGTCGTATCTTCCCGAATTCGCCGGAAGAAAACTTCTCGCACAAGGTCAACAAGAAGATGCATCGCGCAGGTCTCTGCTCGATCTTCTCGCAGCTGGCCCGTGAAGGCCGTCTGTCGGTCGTCGAGGACATCATCCTCGAAGCGCCGAAGACCAAGCTGCTGGCCGAAAAATTCAAGACCATGGGTCTCGACTCCGTGCTGATCATTACGGATACGGTCGACGAGAACCTGTACCTGGCTTCGCGCAACCTGCCGCACGTGGCGATTGTCGAGCCGCGCTACGCTGACCCGCTGTCGCTGATCTACTTCAAGAAAGTGCTGGTCACGAAGGCTGCGGTCGCCCAGATCGAGGAGTTGCTGTCATGAGCGAGATTCGCAAGAACGATCATCGTTTGATGCAGGTCCTGCTCGCGCCGGTGATCTCGGAAAAGGCGACGCTGGTTGCCGACAAGAACGAGCAAGTCGTGTTCGAAGTCGCACCGGATGCCACGAAGCAGGAAGTGAAGGCGGCTGTCGAGCTGCTGTTCAAGGTTGAAGTTGATTCCGTCAACGTGCTGGTTCAGAAGGGCAAGCAGAAGCGCTTTGGCCGTTCGATGGGCCGCCGCAAGGACGTGAAGAAGGCGTACGTTTGCCTGAAGCCCGGCCAGGAAATCAACTTTGAAGCGGAGGCCAAGTAATCATGGCAATCGTTAAAGTTAAGCCGACATCGCCGGGTCGCCGCGCGATGGTCAAGGTGGTCAACAAGAACCTGCACCAGGGCAAGCCGTTCGCGGCACTGCTCGACTCGCAGAGCTCGACCGCCGGCCGTAACAACAACGGTCGTATCACCACGCGTCACAAGGGTGGTGGTCACAAGCAGCACTACCGTATCGTCGATTTCCGTCGCACGAAGGATGGCATTCCGGCAAAGGTCGAGCGTCTCGAGTACGACCCGAACCGTAGCGCGAACATCGCGCTGGTGCTCTACGCAGACGGTGAACGTCGCTACATCATCGCCCCGAAGGGCCTGACCGTCGGCCAACAGCTGATGTCGGGTTCGGAAGCGCCGATCCGTGCAGGCAACACGCTGCCGATCCGCAACATTCCGGTCGGTACCACGATCCACTGCATCGAGATGTTGCCGGGCAAGGGCGCGCAAATGGCGCGTTCGGCTGGTACGTCGGCCATGCTGCTCGCCCGTGAAGGCGTCTACGCGCAGGTTCGTCTGCGTTCGGGCGAAATCCGCCGCGTGCACATCGAGTGCCGTGCAACGATCGGTGAAGTCGGCAACGAAGAGCATAGCCTGCGCCAGATCGGCAAGGCTGGCGCGAACCGCTGGCGCGGTATCCGCCCGACGGTGCGTGGCGTTGCGATGAACCCGGTTGATCACCCGCACGGTGGTGGTGAGGGCAAGACGGCTGCAGGTCGCGATCCGGTTAGCCCGTGGGGTACGCCGGCTAAGGGTTATCGCACCCGTAGCAACAAGCGCACGACGACGATGATCGTCCAGCGCCGTCACAAGCGTTAAGGAGTAGGCAATGGCACGTTCTGTTAAAAAAGGTCCGTTCTGCGACGCCCATTTGCTGAAGAAAGTTGAGGCGGCTGCAGCTTCGCGCGACAAAAAGCCGATCAAGACCTGGTCGCGTCGCTCGACGATTCTGCCGGATTTCATCGGCCTGACGATCGCTGTTCACAACGGCCGTCAACACGTTCCGGTGTACATCTCGGAAAACATGGTCGGCCACAAGCTTGGCGAGTTCGCACTGACCCGTACGTTCAAGGGTCACGCAGCCGACAAGAAGGCCAAGAAATAAGGGGCAATCAAGATGGAAGTGAAAGCAATTCATCGCGGTGCCCGCATCTCGGCGCAGAAAACGCGCCTTGTGGCTGACCAGATCCGCGGTTTGCCGGTCGACAAGGCGCTGAACGTTCTGACGTTCTCGCCGAAGAAGGCGGCTGGCATCGTGAAGAAGGTTGTGCTGTCGGCAATCGCGAATGCGGAGCACAACGAAGGCGCTGATATCGACGAGCTCAAGATCAAGAGCATCTACGTCGACAAGGCTGCATCGCTCAAGCGTTTCACCGCGCGCGCCAAGGGCCGCGGTAACCGCATCGAGAAGCAATCCTGTCACATCACTGTGACGGTCGGGAATTAAGGAGCCATACGATGGGACAGAAAATTCATCCGACTGGCTTCCGCCTGGCTGTCAGCCGCAATTGGGCTTCGCGTTGGTACGCGAACAACAACAATTTCGCGGCGATGCTGCAGGAAGACATCGGTGTTCGTGAATACCTGAAGAAGAAGCTGAAGAACGCTTCGGTCGGTCGGGTCGTCATCGAGCGTCCGGCGAAGAACGCGCGCATCACGATTTACAGCTCGCGTCCGGGTGTGGTCATCGGCAAGAAGGGCGAGGATATCGAGCAGCTGAAGACGGAACTGCAACGCCGCATGGGCGTTCCGGTTCACGTCAACATCGAAGAAATCCGCAAGCCGGAAACCGATGCTCAGCTGATCGCTGACTCGATCACGCAACAGCTCGAGCGCCGGATCATGTTCCGTCGCGCGATGAAGCGTGCGATGCAGAACGCGATGCGTCTGGGTGCCCAAGGCATCAAGATCATGAGCGCGGGCCGTCTGAACGGTATCGAAATCGCTCGTACGGAGTGGTATCGCGAAGGTCGCGTGCCCCTTCACACGCTGCGTGCTGATATCGACTACGCAACCTCGGAAGCGAAGACGACCTACGGGATCATCGGCGTCAAGGTGTGGGTTTACAAGGGCGACACGCTCGGCCGCAACGACGCACCGGTGGTGGAAGAAGTAGCCGAAGACAAGCGTCCGCGTCGCAATGCGCGTCCGGGCGACCGTCGTCCGCGCCGTGACGGCGAAGGCGGCGCTCCGGGTGCTCGTCGTGGCGCACCGCGCCGCGGCGCCGGCAAGCCCGAAGACGGCAAGACTGGAGAATAACGATGCTGCAACCGAAACGCAGAAAGTATCGTAAAGAGCAGAAGGGTCGTAACACCGGCAAGGCGACGCGCGGCAACGCAGTGTCGTTCGGTGAATTCGGCCTGAAGGCTATCGGTCGCGGTCGTCTGACCGCACGCCAGATTGAAGCGGCGCGTCGTGCAATGACGCGTCACATCAAGCGTGGCGGCCGCATCTGGATCCGGATCTTCCCGGACAAGCCGATTTCGCAGAAGCCGGCCGAAGTGCGTATGGGTAACGGTAAGGGTAACCCGGAGTACTACGTCGCCGAGATTCAGCCGGGCAAGATGCTCTATGAAATGGACGGCGTAACCGAAGAACTGGCACGCGAAGCGTTCCGTCTGGCTGCAGCCAAGCTGCCGCTGAAGACGGCGTTCATCGTGCGCCAGCTCGGCGCCTAAGGAGAAAATATGAAGGCTTCCGAACTTCTCCAGAAAGACCAGGCCGCGCTCAACAAGGAGCTGGCGGACCTGCTGAAGGCGCAATTCGGCCTGCGCATGCAACTCGCGACCCAGCAGCTCACGAACACGAGCCAGCTGAAGAAGGTTCGTCGCGACATCGCACGTGTGCGGACCGTCATGACTCAGAAGGCGAACCAGAAATGAACGATAGCGTGAAAACCTCGCTGAAGCGGACGCTGGTCGGTCGGGTCGTCAGCAACAAGATGGACAAGACCGTCACCGTGCTGATCGAGCACCGCGTCAAGCACCCGATCTACGGCAAGTATGTCGTGCGTTCGAAGAAGTACCACGCGCACGATGAAGCGAACACCTACAACGAAGGCGATCTCGTCGAAATCCAGGAAACTCGTCCTGTTTCGAAGACGAAGGCCTGGACGGTGTCGCGCCTCGTCGAAGCAGCTCGCGTCATCTAAGCGGGCAGCGCAGTAGGCAGTAACAGGCACTTCTCCGCGAAGTGCTTGAAATCGCAAAGTATTTGCTTGCGTGACCAGGATTATTTGTTATAATCCTGGTCTTCCCTCTTTATGGGAGCCCCGTCGCGGGCGAAGTTGGTGGGGGAAGCGGACTGGCGCCTGCCTGTCCGAAAGATTCACCGAATTGCGATGGCGGGTTTCGTTTGCCGTCGCTGCTGTTCCAACCCAAGCAGCCGATTGGCTGACGGGACCAAGACTGACCGAATGCATCATGGTGGTGCATCCGGATTAAGTTGGGAAAGACAAACCATGATCCAGACCGAATCTCGGCTCGAAGTAGCCGACAACACGGGTGCACGTGAAGTCCTGTGCATCAAGGTGCTCGGCGGCTCGAAGCGTCGTTATGCCGGCATTGGCGACATCATCAAGGTGAGCGTCAAAGAGGCAACGCCGCGCGGGCGCGTGAAGAAAGGCGAAATTTACAACGCCGTGGTGGTCCGCACCGCCAAGGGCGTGCGCCGTCAAGACGGCTCGCTGATCAAGTTCGACGGCAACGCCGCTGTGCTTTTGAATAACAAGCTCGAGCCGATCGGCACCCGTATTTTCGGGCCGGTCACGCGTGAGCTGCGTAGCGAACGATTCATGAAGATCGTTTCGCTGGCGCCGGAAGTGCTGTAAGGAGTCGCGATGAACAAGATTCGCAAAGGTGACGAAGTCATCGTCGTCACTGGCAAGGACAAGGGCAAGCGCGGCGTCGTGCTGGCTGTCGGTGCAGAGCATGTGACGGTTGAAGGTATCAACCTCGTCAAGAAGCATGTGAAGCCGAACCCGATGAAGGGTACGACGGGCGGCGTGGAAGCGAAGACGATGCCCCTGCATATTTCGAACGTCGCACTGGTCGACGCGAATGGCAAGGCGTCGCGTGTTGGCATCAAGGTCGAGGAAGGCAAGAAGGTTCGCTTCCTGAAGACGACCGGTGCTGTACTGAGCGCCTGACGCAGCGGAGTAAAAAATGGCTCGTTTTCAAGAGTTTTACAAAGAAAAGGTTGTGCCCGGCCTGATCGAGAAGTTCGGTTACAAGTCGGTCATGGAAGTGCCGCGCATCACCAAGATCACGCTGAACATGGGTCTTGGCGAAGCGATCGCTGACAAGAAGATCATCGAGAACGCCGTTGGCGACCTCACGAAGATCGCTGGTCAGAAGCCGGTCGTGACCAAGGCACGCAAGGCAATCGCAGGCTTCAAGATCCGCCAGGGCTACCCGATCGGCGCGATGGTGACGCTGCGTGGCCAAGCGATGTACGAATTCCTCGACCGTTTCGTGACGGTTGCCCTGCCCCGCGTGCGTGACTTCCGCGGCGTGTCGGGTCGTGCTTTCGATGGCCGTGGCAACTACAACATCGGTGTGAAAGAGCAGATCATTTTCCCCGAAATCGACTACGACAAGATCGACGCACTGCGTGGGCTGAACATCAGCATCACGACGACTGCGAAGACCGACGACGAAGCAAAGGCTCTGCTCGCCAGCTTCAAGTTCCCGTTCAGAAACTGAGGTTACCGTGGCTAAACTGGCACTGATCGAACGTGAAAAGAAGCGCGCCCGCCTGGTCGCGAAGTTCGCAGCAAAGCGCGATGCGCTGAAGGCGATCGTCGAAGACCAAAGCAAGTCGGAAGAAGAGCGCTACGAAGCACGCCTTGAGCTGCAGCAACTGCCCCGCAACGCAAACCCGACCCGCCAGCGTAACCGCTGCGCGATCACGGGCCGTCCGCGTGGCACGTTCCGTAAATTCGGCCTCGCGCGTAACAAGATTCGTGAAATCGCATTCCGTGGCGAGATTCCTGGCCTGACCAAGGCGAGCTGGTAATAGGAGAAACGTAAATGAGCATGAGTGATCCTATCGCCGATATGCTGACTCGCATCCGCAACGGGCAGATGGTCGAGAAGGTATCGGTGTCGATGCCCTCGTCGAAAGTCAAGGTTGCAATCGCGCAAGTCCTGAAAGACGAAGGCTATATCGACGATTTCGCCGTGAAGGCGGAAGGTGCGAAGTCCGAACTGAATATCGCGCTGAAGTACTACGCTGGCCGTCCGGTCATCGAACGCATCGAACGCGTGTCGAAGCCTGGCCTGCGCGTGTACCGCGGCCGTAACGACATCCCGCAGGTCATGAATGGCCTCGGTGTCGCAATCGTGTCGACGCCGAAGGGCGTGATGACCGACCGCAAGGCGCGCGCTACCGGCGTCGGCGGCGAAGTCATCTGCTACGTCGCTTAAAGCCGAGGAGAGAGAAACATGTCTCGAGTAGGTAAGAGCCCGATCGCGCTGCAAGGCGCGGAAGTCAAGCTGGCCGACGGTGCGATCACCGTCAAGGGCCCGCTGGGCACCATCACGCAAGCGATCAATCCGCTCGTGAACGTGGCGAACAACGACGGCACGCTGAACCTGTCGCCGGTGGACGAAAGCCGCGAAGCAAATGCACTGTCGGGCACGATGCGCGCGATTATCGCGAATGCCGTGCACGGCGTGACCAAGGGTTTCGAGCGCAAGCTGACGCTGGTTGGCGTCGGTTATCGTGCGCAAGCGCAAGGCGACAAGCTGAACCTGTCGCTGGGTTTCTCGCACCCGGTGGTGCACCAGATGCCGGAAGGCGTCAAGGCAGAAACCCCGACGCAAACCGAAATCGTGATCAAGGGGATCAACAAGCAACAAGTCGGTCAAGTAGCTGCGGAAGTCCGCGGTTACCGTCCGCCGGAGCCCTACAAGGGCAAGGGCGTGCGCTATTCCGACGAGGTTGTGATCCTCAAAGAAACGAAGAAGAAGTAAGGGTGCGCAATCATGGATAAGACTCAATCTCGCCTGCGCCGCGCTCGCCAGACGCGTATCAAGATCGCTGAGCTGCAGGTCGCGCGTCTCGCCGTGCATCGCACGAACACGCACATCTACGCTCAAGTGTTCTCGCCGTGCGGCACCAAGGTGCTCGCCAGCGCGTCGACGCTCGAAGCAGAAGTGCGCGCAGAACTGGCCGACAAGTCGGGCAAGGGCGGCAACGTCAATGCCGCGACGCTGATCGGCAAGCGTATTGCCGAAAAGGCAAAGGCTGCCGGCATCGAATCCGTCGCCTTCGACCGCTCGGGCTTCCGCTACCACGGCCGCGTCAAGGCGCTGGCTGAGGCAGCTCGCGAAGCTGGGCTCAAGTTCTAAGGAAGGAATTCGTCATGGCAAAGATGCAAGCGAAAGTTCAGGCTGACGAGCGCGACGACGGCCTTCGCGAAAAGATGATTTCGGTCAATCGCGTGACCAAGGTCGTGAAGGGTGGCCGTATTCTCGGCTTCGCCGCACTGACCGTGGTTGGCGACGGTGATGGCCGCATCGGTATGGGCAAGGGCAAGGCGAAGGAAGTGCCGGTCGCTGTCCAGAAGGCAATGGAACAAGCTCGCCGCAACATGTTCAAGGTGCCGCTCAAGAACGGCACGCTGCAACACGAAGTGCACGGCAAGCATGGCGCATCCGCTGTCCTCCTCGCTCCGGCGAAGGCAGGTACGGGCGTGATCGCCGGCGGCCCGATGCGCGCAGTGTTCGACGTGATGGGCGTTCAGAACGTCGTGGCAAAGAGCCACGGTTCGACGAACCCGTACAACCTCGTTCGCGCCACGCTGGACGGTCTGCGCAAGCAGTCCACCCCGGCAGACATCGCGGCGAAGCGCGGCAAGTCCGTCGAAGAAATTTTGGGCTAAGCCCGGGTGGTCACCATGTCTGAAAAAACTGTCAAGGTTCAGCTCGTTAAGAGCCTGATCGGGACCCGCGAATCGCACCGCGCGACCGTGCGTGGCCTGGGCCTGCGCCGACTCAACTCGGTCAGCGAGCTTCAGGACACGCCGGCGGTCCGCGGCATGATCAACAAGGTCTCGTACCTCGTTAAGGTCATCGCGTAAGCGGCCCTACGGATCAAGGAGTTGATATGGAATTGAATAACCTGAAGCCGGCAGCTGGCGCCAAGCACGCCAAGCGTCGCGTCGGCCGTGGCATCGGTTCGGGCCTCGGCAAGACGGCTGGCCGTGGTCACAAGGGTCAGAAATCGCGTTCGGGCGGCTTCCACAAAGTCGGTTTCGAAGGCGGTCAGATGCCGCTGCAACGTCGTCTGCCGAAGCGCGGCTTCACGTCGCTGACGAAGGAATTCGTCGGTGAAGTGCGCCTGAGCGACCTCGAGAAGCTGCCGGTCGATGAGATCGATCTGCTCGCACTGAAGCAAGCCGGCCTGGTCGGCGAGCTGACGAAGAGCGCAAAGATCATCGCGACGGGCGAACTGAAGCGCAAGATCGTCGTGAAGGGTCTCGGTGCCACCAAGGGTGCGCGCGCTGCGATCGAAGCGGCTGGCGGTTCGTTCGCCGAGTGACACGCGTAGCGCGTCGTCACTTGCATTCATCGGAGAAGGTACTTGGCTAACAGCCCGAGTCTTGCAAAACCCGGTCGAAGCACGGCGAAATTCGGCGATCTGCGCCGGCGAGCAATGTTCTTGCTCCTGGCGCTGATCGTCTATCGCATCGGCGCGCACATTCCCGTGCCGGGCATCGATCCGGATCAACTGGCGAAGCTGTTCCAGAGCCAGGCGGGCGGCATCCTGGGCATGTTCAACATGTTCTCGGGTGGCGCGCTTTCCCGCTTTACGATCTTTGCGCTGGGGATCATGCCGTACATCTCGGCGTCGATCATCATGCAGTTGCTGGCGATTGTCTCGCCGCAGCTCGAGGCGCTGAAGAAGGAAGGGCAGGCAGGGCAACGGAAGATCACGCAGTACACGCGGTATTTCACCGTGGTGCTCGCGACCTTCCAGGCGTTCGGTATCGCGGCTGCGCTGGAAAACCAGCCGGGCCTCGTTACTGACCCCGGCATGCTGTTCCGTCTGACGACGGTCGTGACGCTGGTTACCGGTACGATGTTCCTGATGTGGCTCGGCGAGCAGATTACCGAGCGTGGTCTGGGCAACGGTATCTCGATCATCATCTTCGGCGGGATCGCAGCAGGGTTCCCGAATGCCGTCGGTGGGTTGTTCGAGCTGGTGCGTACGGGTTCGATGAGCATCATTTCGGCGATCATCATCGTCGTCCTGATTGCCGCGGTGACTTACCTGGTCGTGTTCATCGAACGCGGTCAGCGCAAGATCCTCGTGAACTACGCGAAGCGCCAGGTCGGCAACAAGATCTACGGTGGGCAGTCGTCGCATCTGCCGCTGAAGCTGAACATGTCGGGTGTGATTCCGCCGATCTTTGCATCGTCGATCATTCTGTTCCCGGCAACGATTCTCGGCTGGTTCAGTACCGGTCAGCCGACGGGAAGCTGGATTTCCAATACGTTGCATAACGTTGCGGAAGCGCTGAAGCCGGGCCAGCCGGTCTATGTGCTGCTGTACACGCTGGCGATCGTGTTTTTCTGCTTCTTCTACACCGCACTGGTGTTCAACAGCAGGGAAACCGCAGACAACCTGAAGAAGAGCGGCGCGTTTGTTCCGGGTATCCGCCCGGGCGATCAGACCGCACGATATATCGACCGCATCCTCACGCGTCTGACGCTGGCCGGTGCGATCTACATCGTCTTCGTGTGTCTGCTGCCGGAGTTTCTGGTGCTGCGCTGGAACGTGCCGTTTTATTTTGGTGGAACGTCGCTGCTGATCATTGTCGTCGTCACGATGGACTTTATGGCGCAGGTGCAGTCGTACGTTATGTCGCAACAGTATGAGTCACTGCTCAAGAAGGCGAACTTCAAGGGCGGCAACATCCCGATGCGTTGAAAGGACTATGGCCAAAGACGATGTAATCCAGATGCAGGGTGAGGTGATTGAAAACCTCCCGAATGCGACCTTCCGCGTGAAGCTGGAAAACGGCCATGTCGTGTTGGGGCATATTTCCGGGAAGATGCGGATGCACTACATCCGCATCCTGCCTGGCGACAAGGTGACGGTTGAATTGACGCCTTACGATCTGTCTCGTGCGCGGATCGTGTTCCGGGCGAAGTGATTTGAAAAAAGGGTATTATCATGAAAGTGATGGCATCGGTTAAGCGCATTTGCCGCAATTGCAAGATCATCAAGCGCAAAGGCGTCGTTCGCGTGATCTGCAGCTCGGATCCGCGCCACAAGCAGCGCCAAGGCTGACCGCGCGTTTGTTTGCGCTTTTTGTTTGAGGAAAAACAATGGCTCGTATCGCAGGGGTTAACATCCCGAATCACCAGCACACCGAGATCGGCCTGACGGCAATCTTTGGTGTCGGCCGCACCCGTTCGCGCAGCATCTGCGTGGCAGCTGGCGTCGATTTTTCGAAGAAGGTCAAGGACTTGACCGACGCAGACTTGGAAAAGCTGCGTGAAGAAGTGGGCAAGTTTGTCGTCGAAGGCGATCTGCGCCGTGAAGTGACGATGAACATCAAGCGCCTGATGGACCTCGGTTGCTACCGTGGTGTTCGTCATCGCAAGGGCCTGCCGATGCGCGGTCAGCGTACGCGTACGAACGCACGTACTCGCAAGGGTCCGCGTCGTGCAGCGCAAGCGCTGAAGAAGTAAGCGGAACTGACAGTTACAGGAAAACGTAATGGCTAAGGCTTCGAACACCGCGGCGCAACGCGTTCGCAAGAAGGTTAAGAAGAACGTCGCTGAAGGCGTGGTTCACGTTCACGCGTCGTTCAACAACACGATCATCACGATCACCGATCGCCAAGGCAACGCACTGGCATGGGCGACGTCGGGCGGTCAGGGCTTCAAGGGCTCGCGCAAATCGACGCCGTTCGCTGCCCAGGTCGCAGCCGAGTCGGCTGGCCGCGTCGCGATGGAATACGGCGTGAAGAATCTGGAAGTGCGGATCAAGGGCCCGGGCCCGGGTCGTGAGTCGGCAGTGCGCGCACTGCACGGCCTCGGCATCAAGATCACCGCGATTTCGGATGTCACCCCGATTCCGCACAACGGCTGCCGTCCGCCGAAGCGTCGTCGTATCTAAAGGTGTGCTGGCACGTTCGTGCTAGCACATTGCCTGTCGCCGCTCAGCGTCGACGGGCGTTGCTTTTTTGATTGACTAAGCCCACCGTTCGCCCCAAAGGGCGCGAACTAGCGCGGATTCAGATCTGCGTGACTGATTGATAGAGGAATGCAAAGTGGCACGTTATATCGGCCCGAAGGCCAAGCTGTCCCGCCGTGAAGGCACCGACCTGTTCCTGAAGAGCGCACGCCGCTCGCTCGCCGACAAGTGCAAGCTCGACAGCAAGCCGGGTCAGCACGGCCGTACCTCGGGCGCACGTACGTCCGACTACGGTACGCAGCTGCGCGAAAAGCAGAAGGTCAAGCGTATCTACGGCGTGCTGGAGCGTCAGTTCCGCCGCTACTTCGCTGAAGCCGACCGCCGCAAGGGCAACACGGGTGAAAACCTGCTGCAACTGCTCGAGTCGCGTCTCGACAACGTCGTGTATCGCATGGGCTTCGGCTCGACCCGCGCTGAAGCGCGTCAGCTGGTGAGCCACAAGTCGATCACCGTGAACGGCGTCGTCGCGAACGTCCCGTCGCAGCAAGTGAAGGCAGGTGACATCGTCGCGATCCGCGAAAAGGCGAAGAAGCAGGCGCGTATCGTCGAAGCGCTGTCGCTGGCCGAGCAAGGCGGCATGCCGAGCTGGGTTGCAGTCGATGCGAAGAAGTTCGAAGGCACGTTCAAGCAAATGCCGGAACGCGCTGAAATCGCAGGCGACATCAACGAAAGCCTGATCGTCGAATTGTATTCGCGTTAATCCGATTGACGGCCGAGGTACCCCGATTGCGTTGCGCAAGGAGGGGCCTCGGCTGTTTATTTTCTGGTTGTTACCGGTCAGCCTTATCGGTGTAACGAGCCGAGGGTATTGAAAAGGAAAGCCCATGCAAACCAGTTTGCTGAAACCCAAGATCATCGCCGTGGAATCGCTGGGCGAGAACCACGCGAGGGTGGTCATGGAACCGTTCGAACGCGGTTACGGCCACACCTTGGGCAATGCGCTTCGCCGCGTGCTGCTGTCGTCGATGGTTGGCTACGCGCCGACCGAAGTGACGATCGCGGGCGTGGTGCACGAGTACTCGACGCTGGATGGCGTGCAGGAAGACGTCGTCAACCTGCTGCTGAACCTGAAGGGCGTGGTGTTCAAGCTGCATAACCGTGACGAAGTGACGGTTACGCTGCGCAAGGAAGGTGAAGGCGTTGTCACGGCCGGCGATATCGAGCTGGCTCACGACTGCGAAGTCATCAACCCGAATCACGTGATTGCGCACCTGTCGAAGGGCGGCAAGCTCGACGTTCAGATCAAGATCGAAAAGGGTCGCGGCTATGTGCCCGGCAACGTCCGTCGCTACGGCGAAGACACGGCCAAGATCATCGGCCGCATCGTCCTCGACGCATCGTTCTCGCCGGTTCGCCGCGTGAGCTACGCTGTCGAAAGCGCACGTGTCGAGCAGCGTACCGACCTCGACAAGCTCGTGATGAACATCGAGACGAGCGGTGTGATCACGCCGGAAGAAGCGATCCGTCAATCGGCCCGCATCCTGGTCGACCAGCTGTCCGTGTTCGCGGCGCTGGAAGGCACGGAAACGGCAGCCGAAGCGCCGTCGCGTGCACCGCAGATCGACCCGATCCTGCTGCGTCCGGTGGACGATCTCGAGCTGACGGTTCGTTCGGCGAACTGCCTGAAGGCCGAGAACATCTACTACATCGGCGACCTGATCCAGCGCACGGAAAACGAGCTGCTGAAGACGCCGAACCTCGGTCGCAAGTCGCTCAACGAGATCAAGGAAGTGCTCGCTTCGCGCGGTCTCACGCTGGGCATGAAGCTCGAAAACTGGCCGCCGGCTGGTCTCGACAAGTAAGCCCGGTTGTTGCTGTAGTTGGCAAAGATGCGGATTTTCCTTTAAAATCCGCATCTTGCTTTTTTCGTTACCGGCCCGTGCACCCATCGAGGTGCGATAGAAGAGCTGGATCAAAACTTTGAATCAAGGAAACTGAAATGCGCCATCGTCATGGTCTGCGGAAACTGAACCGCACGAGCAGCCACCGTCTGGCTATGCTCCGTAACATGTCCAACTCGCTGATCGAGCACGAAGTCATCAAGACGACGCTGCCGAAGGCGAAGGAACTCCGTAAAGTCGTCGAGCCGCTGATCACGCTCGGCAAGAAGCCGTCGCTGGCAAACCGTCGCCTGGCGTTCAACCGCCTGCGCGATCGTGACTCGGTGGCGAAGCTGTTCGACGTGCTCGGTCCGCGTTTCGCGAACCGTCCGGGCGGCTACCTGCGCGTGCTGAAGTTCGGCTTCCGCGTGGGCGACAACGCACCGATGGCACTGGTCGAGCTGCTCGATCGTCCGGAAGTCGACGAAACGGAAAACGTGCAAGAAGCTGAGTAAGCTTCCGGTACGCAGCAGTATCTGAAAGGGGCCGAGCAATTGCTTGGCCCTTTTTGTTTTTCCGGCGCAGGCTGCGATCGATTGTCGCAGGGCGGTGCCGGCAGCGTTGCGCGGGCTGCGCTACGATACGGGGCAGCCGGCGCGCGCGCCCCAGGTGGGCAATTCGCGTCGGCGGGAGCCGATAGACCAGCCAGGAGGGCGCGGATGATAGTGGTGCTGATGCTGACGACGGTGCCCGATGCCGAGACCGCCAACACGCTTTCAGACGGTGCGCTCGATGCGCGGCTTGCCGCGTGCGTGTCGGAGCTCGGTGCGATCAAGTCGCGCTATCACTGGCAGGGCAAGGTCGAAACGGCCGACGAGATCCAGTTGCTGTTCAAGACGAGCCCCGTGCGGGCGCTCGAACTGGAGCGATTTATTCTCGCGCATCATCCTTACGAGACGCCCGAAGTCGTCTCGTGGCAGACGACGGCATCGGCCGCGTACGGTCAGTGGGTGACCAGCGAAACTCAACGTCTATTTCATGTTTAACGGTATGGCGCTTCCCGTGCGCGTGCGCGCGCTGCGGTTCCTCGCAGTCCTGTTGTCGTTCATGCTCGTGCTGGGCGGCCTGTCGGTCGCGCGCGCGGCCGACGATTTCCTCGATCCGTCGGTTGCGTTCAAGTTCAGTGCGAGCGAATCGCCGGGACAGGTGGACGTCCACTTCAAGGTCGCCAACGGCTATTACCTGTACCGTGAGCGGTTCGCGTTCGCGGTGAAGAGCGGGCAGGCGACGCTCGGCGATCCGCAATTCCCGGCCGGCCACGTGAAGTTCGACCAGACGTTCCAGAAGGACGTCGAGACCTACCGTGACGAAGTCGTCGTGCATGTGCCCGTCAAGCAGGCGTCAGGTCCGTTCGAGCTCGCGGTGACGTCGCAGGGGTGCGCGGACGAGGGCATCTGCTATCCGCCGGCCGAGCACGTCGTGAAGGTCGATGGCGCCGCGCTGGGCGCCGCCTCGTCGTCGCAGTCGTCCGCCGATGAGGTTGCCGCGGGCAGCTGGTTCGACAAGGTCACGAGCGCCGATTTCGCGCAGTCGCTGCTCGAAGGGCATGGCTTCTTCACGATCGTCGCACTGTATTTCGTCGCGGGCGTCGTGCTGAGCCTCCTGCCGTGTTCGTATCCGATGATTCCGATCGTGTCGGCGATCATCATCGGCCAAGGCACGCGCGCGACGCATGCGCGCGGCTTCGCGCTGTCGCTGACCTATGTGGTCGGCATGGCGCTGGTCTACACGGTACTCGGCATCGCCGCGGCGCTGGTGGGCCAGAGCCTCGGCGCGTGGCTGCAGAACCCGTGGGTGCTCGGCGCGTTCGGCGTGCTGTTGACCGCGTTTGCCGTCTCGCTGATCTCGGGCAAGGACCTCGCACTGCCCGCGCGCTGGCAGAACGGCGCGGCCGAGGCATCGAGCGCGCGCCAGGGCGGCCATTTCGTCGCGGTCGCGGCGATGGGCGCGCTGTCCGCACTGGTCGTCGGCGCATGCATGACGGCGCCGCTGTTCGCGGTGCTCGCCTTCATCGCGCACACGGGCAATGCGCTGCTCGGCGGCGCTGCACTGTTCGCGATGGGGCTGGGGCTGGGCGTGCCGCTGCTGGTCGTCGGCGTCGGGGCCGGGACGGTACTGCCGCGCGCCGGCGCATGGATGGACGGCGTGAAGGTGTTCTTCGGCATCGTGCTGCTCGCAGCCGCGCTGTGGATCGTGTGGCCGGTGCTGGCCGGTGGCCTGAAGATGGTGTTCGCTGCGTTGTGGCTGCTGATCGCGGCCGCGGCGCTCGGGCTGTTCACGCCGAATGCCGGCGCCACGTCGATCTGGCGTCGCCTTGGCCGTGGCGTGGGTGCCGCGCTCGCGATCTGGGCGGCTACGCTGCTCGTCGGCCTGGCCGCGGGCTCGACCGATCCGGTCAAGCCGCTGGCGGTGCTGGCGGCACGCACGGTTGCGTCGGGCGGTACGGCGGCAGCAGGCGCGGCCGCTGCTCAGGACGGGCCCGCGTTCGCATCGGTGCGCTCGAGCGGCGAACTCGACACGCTGCTGAAGACGGCGGGCCAGCCCGTGATGCTCGACTTCTACGCCGACTGGTGCGTGAGCTGCAAGGAGATGGAGCATCTGACGTTTACCGACGCGCGCGTGCAGGCGCGACTCGCGCAACTTCACCTCGTGCGTGCGGACGTTACCGCGAACAACCCGGACGACCAGGCGCTGCTGAAGCGCTTCAACCTGTTCGGCCCGCCGGGCATCATCTTCTTCGATCGAAGCGGCAACGAGATCGGGCGCGTGGTCGGCTATCAGGCGGCCGAGACGTTCCTGCGCAGCCTCGACCGGGCTGCGGTCCCGACGGTATGACCATGCGCGTCGCGGGCGCGCTGGTGGCCAACCGGCGCGCTTGCGTGGCATGAATTGACGATCGACAACGCATACGGCCGCGATCGACAGCAAACAAAAAACGGCGGGACACCGAAGTGTCCCGCCGTTTTTCTTTCCGCCTGCCGGCAGGCGCTTAGCGTTGCGCTTTCAGCAGACGCGCGGCGTCGAGCGCGAAGTACGTGAGCACGCCGTCGGCGCCCGCGCGCTTGAACGCGAGCAGCGATTCCAGCACGACCTTGTCGTGATCGAGCCAGCCGTTCATCGCGGCGGCCTTCAGCATCGCGTATTCACCGCTCACCTGGTACACGTAGGTCGGGAAGCGGAACTCGTCCTTCACGCGGCGCACGATATCGAGGTACGGCATGCCGGGCTTGACCATCACCATGTCGGCGCCTTCGTCGATGTCCAGGCGCACTTCGCGCAGCGCTTCGTCGCTGTTCGCCGGATCCATCTGGTAGGTCATCTTGTTGCCCTTGCCCAGGTTGGACGCCGAGCCGACCGCGTCGCGGAACGGGCCGTAGAACGCCGACGCGAACTTGGCCGAATAGGCCATGATCCGCGTGTGGATATGGCCGTCGCTTTCCAGCATTTCGCGGATCGCGCCGATGCGGCCGTCCATCATGTCCGACGGGGCGACGATGTCGACGCCGGCTTCCGCCTGCGCGCGCGCCTGATCGATCAGGATCTCGATCGTGTCGTCGTTGATCACGTAGCCGTTTTCGTCGAGCACGCCGTCCTGGCCATGGCTCGTGTACGGGTCGAGTGCGACGTCGGTCAGCACGCCGAGTTCGGGGAAGCGCTTCTTCAGCTCGCGCACCGCGCGCGGGATCAGGCCTTCCGGATTGGCTGCCTCGCGACCGTCAGGCGTTTTCACCGACGGCTCGATGGCCGGGAACAGCGACAGCACGGGCACGCCGAGTTCGACGCACTGCTCGGCGACCTGCATCAGCAGATCGACGGACACACGTTCGACGCCGGGCATCGACGGCACCGGCTGCCGTTCGTTGGTGCCTTCGACGACGAACACCGGATAGATCAGGTCGTCGGTGGTCAGGCGGTTTTCGCGCATCAGGCGCCGGGAGAAGTCGTCGCGGCGCATCCGGCGCGGACGATGAAGCGGATGGAAGCTCATGGCGATTGGGTAGAAATCAGGGCAGTAAGACCTTACGGAACCCTTAGGTCATTTTCGGGAGCGTTGGTATATGATAGCGATCGAGCGGCACGCGTCGCGTGCAGCTCCCCGCTTCTCCTCCCTGAGCGGGTGCCTGTCGTTTTTCGATTAGGCTGTTTGACCCGCCGTTCAACGGCGGGTTTTTTTATGAGCCGGCCGAAACCGCAGGCGCCGTCAGGTGCGCGCCGCCGATCCCGGCCGCGCGTTGCCCGATCATTGTGCTACAGGCTCGCTTTTTTCGTCGGCGACGGACGGCCGCACCCAGCTTTCGATCAATTCGTGCGCTTCGTCGAGCCCAACGCGCTTCATCGCCGAGAACAGCTGGACCGTCAGCTTGCCCTGAACGCCCTGGTCACGATACGCATCGAGCCCCTTTTGCGTGGTTCGCAGCGCGTTGATGCTTTCCTGCCGCGTCAATTTGTCGCACTTCGTCAGCAGCGTGTGGATCGGCTTGCCGGTCGGCACGAACCACTCGATCATGCGGCGGTCGAGATCGGTCAGCGGACGGCGCGAATCCATCATCAGGATCAGGCCGCAGAGCTGCGAGCGGGTCGCGAGGTAGGACGACAGCAGCATTTCCCAATGCGCCTTGGCGGCGCCGGGCACTTCCGCGTAGCCGTAGCCGGGCAGGTCGACGAGGTTCGCGACGGGCTCGGCGGCCGGGCCGACGGAGAAGTAGTTGATATGCTGCGTGCGGCCGGGCGTCTTCGACGCGAAGGCGAGCCGCTTCTGGTTGCACAGCACGTTGATCGCCGTCGACTTGCCGGCATTCGAGCGGCCCGCGAACGCGATTTCCGGCTGGACCGTCGGCGGCAGGTCGCGCAGATGGTTGACGGTCGTGTAGAAGCGGGCTTGATGGAGCAGAAAGGCCATGGGAACCGGAAGGACGGGCGGCGCGAGCCGCTTGGTGGAGGCGGGGTAGCCCCGATAGGCGCCGGAGCTTTCAACACGATATTGTACAATACGGCGGTTTTACCGAAGGCTACCGGGCGCCTGCCTCGCGCTTTTATGTAGCTTCTGCGGTAGACTGAACGCCGTCGTTTTTTGCAGAACCTCAAATTCCCACAAGACGAAACAGGGTGTGCGAATGAATCGACTGTGCAAGTCTCTGATGGTGCTTCAGGTTGCAGCAGGGTTCGTAGGTTTCGTAGCGGAGGCAAACGCGGCGGATGCGGCAAAGCCGGATCTCGACCGTGGCAAGGCGATTGCCGGGCAAGTCTGCGCGTCGTGTCACGGCGCCGACGGCAATAGCGCGTCGGGCAGTTTCCCGAAGCTCGCCGGCCAGCATCCCGAATATCTGGTCAAGCAGTTGAACGACTTCAAGACGCAGCCGGGCGCGAAGGGGCCGGTGCGCACCAACGCGGTGATGGTCGGATTCGCGAGCGCGCTGAGCGCGGACGACATGCGCAACGTCGCCGCGTACTACGGGTCGCAGACGACGAAGCTCGGCACCGCACGCGATGCGGCAACCGTACCGATCGGCCAGAAGATCTACCGCGGCGGCATCGCGGAGAAGGGCGTACCCGCCTGCGCGAGCTGCCACGGGCCGACAGGGCAAGGGCTCCCGGTCCAGTACCCGCGTCTGTCGGGGCAATGGGCCGATTACACGGCCGCGCAGTTGACCGCGTTCCAGCAGGGTGCCGGCGCGCGCAACAACAACGAGGCGATGCATCAGATCGCCACGCGGCTGTCGGACAACGAGATCAAGGCCGTCGCGGATTACATCGCGGGCCTGCGTTGAGCGGTCAGCCGCGAATGGAATGACCGGGCGCCCGAAGGGCGGCCGGAGTCAGAACAAGAAAAGGGTGGGGCGCCGCGTCGTTGCGGTTGCCTCGCCCTTCTTTTTTGTCAGCGCGCGCCGGCCGTCACGCGCGTGCTGGCCGCCCCTTCGGGGGCAATAATCACAGTGAGCGTTGGGGGCTGTTTCCCCTGAGTCGGAGTTTGAATGAGCGTTACCACGTCGGGGTTGCAGTCGAAGTCGGGTCAGGGTGCGTCCAAGCGCGCGGTCGAGCTGCTGAGCTCGATGCGCTTCGCGATTGCGCTGCTGGTGGTGCTGTCGATTGCGAGCATCATCGGCACGGTCCTGACCCAGGACGATCCGTATCCGAACTATGTGAACCAGTTCGGGCCGTTCTGGGCGGACATCTTCCGCTCGCTCGGCCTGTACAACGTGTACAGCGCGTGGTGGTTCATGCTGATCCTGATCTTCCTCGTCGTGTCGATCTCGCTGTGCGTGATCCGCAACGCGCCGAAGATGCTCGCCGATGCGAAGAGCTGGAAGGACAAGGTTCGCGAAGGCAGCCTGCGGGCCTTCCACCACAAGGCCGAATACACGACGTCCGGCACGCGCGCGACGGTCACGGCGACGCTCGCCACGTTCGTCACCAAGGCCGGCTACAAGCACATCGTGCGTGAGAACGACGGCGCGACGCTGATCTCCGCGAAACGCGGTGCAATGACCAAGTGGGGCTACATCTCCGCGCACCTCGCGATCGTCGTGATCTGTATCGGCGGCCTGCTCGACAGCAACCTGCCGATCAAATTCCAGATGTGGATGTTCGGCAAGAGCCCGGTCAACACGAGCGCGACGATCAGCGAGATCTCGCCCGACCATCGCCTGTCCGCGTCGAACCCGACGTTCCGCGGCTATGCATGGGTGCCCGAGGGGCAGTTCGTGTCGACCGCGATCCTGAACCAGCCGAGCGGCTCGCTGATCCAGGACTTGCCGTTCTCGATCCAGCTCAACAAGTTCATCGTCGACTACTACACGACGGGCATGCCGAAGCTGTTCGCGAGCGACATCGTCGTGATCGATCGCGAGACCGGCCAGAAGATCCCGGCGCGCGTCGAGGTCAACAAGCCGTTCACGTACAAGGGCGTGTCGATCTACCAGTCGAGCTTCCAGGACGGCGGCTCGCAGATGCAGATGACGGCCTATCCGATGACGGGCGGCAACGCGAAGACCTTCCCCGTGAAGGGGACGATCGGCAGTTCGGCGCCGCTGCAGATGCCGGGCAACGACGGCGACACGATCGAGTTCTCCGATTTCCGTGCGATCAACGTCGAGAACATGGCCGACGCGAACGGCAAGCCGGACGTGCGCGGTGTCGCGACGACGAGCTCGCTGAAAGAAGCGTTCGACGAACGCCTCGGCTCCGGCGCGAAGACGTCGAAGCCGACGCAGCTCCACAACATCGGCCCGTCCGTGCAGTACAAGATCCGCGGCAAGGACGGCCAGGCGCGCGAATTCAACAACTACATGCTGCCCGTCGACATGAACGGCGAGCGCGTGTTCCTCGCCGGCGTGCGTGCGAGCCCGAACGACCCGTTCCGCTACATGCGGATTCCGGCCGACAGCCAGGATTCGATCGGCGAATGGATGCACCTGCGTGCCGCGCTCGAGGATCCGTCCGCGCGCGCCGAGGCCGCTGCGCGCTTCGCGCAGCGTTCGCTGCCGGGCACGGATGCATCGCTGCGCAGCCGTTTGCAGGACAGCGCGTTGAAGGTGCTGACCCTTTTTGCAGCGAGCGACGACAGCGTCGGCCGTGGCGCCGACGGCCAGCCGATCGGCGGCTTCCAGGCCGTGGCGACGTTCATCGACCGCTCGGTGCCGAAGGCCGAGCAGGAGAAGGCTGCAAGCCTGCTGCTGCGCATGCTCGAAGGCTCGATGTGGGAGGTCTGGCAGATCGCGCGCGAGCGTGCGGGCGAGCCGGCGGCGCAGCAGGGCACCGACACGATCCGCTTCGTGCAGAACGCGATCAATGCGCTATCCGACAGCTTTTTGTATGGATCCCCGGTCTATTTGCAGCTTGACTCATTCAAGCAGGTGCAAGCTTCGGTATTTCAGTTGACGCGCGCACCCGGCAAGAATCTGGTGTATCTTGGCAGCCTGCTGCTGGTCGCCGGCATCTTCTCGATGTTCTACGTGCGCGAGCGGCGCCTCTGGTTCTGGTTGAAGGACGCCGGTTCGGGCGTCGATGTGGTGATGGCAATGTCCACGGCCCGCAAGACCTTCGATTTCGAGAAAGAGTTCGTGCAGACGCGCGACGCGGCCGGTGCCGCCTTGCACGCCGCACCTCGCGACGCCGCGCCGGCCGGTGCGGCGTCGACGGCCCGTCCGCCTGCCGGCGGCGGTTCCGATTCCGAGAATTCCACCCGGTAACATCATGGATCTCACGCAAGTCTCCTCTTCCCATCGGGCGTCGGCCCAGGCTCCGGTGACGGCGCCGCTGTTCGACGACCGTCCGTTCCTCGCGCGCCTGTCGCTGCTCGACTGGCTGTTCGCACTGGCGCTCGTGGTGGGCGCGGGCTATGCGCTCGTGCACTACAACGCGCACATGGATTACTACGACAAGGCGGTGATGATCGGCACCGTGCCGGCGCTCATCGCGCTCGGCTGGCGCTGGAAGCCCGCGCGGCTGATGATGGCGTCGATCGCCGTGCTGGCGCTGCTGTCGATCCAGATCTACCAGGGCGATCTCGCGCGCGCCGATTCGGCGTTCTTCCTCAAGTACTTCCTGTCGAGCCAGTCCGCGATCCTGTGGATGAGCGCGCTGTTCGTGCTCGCGACGATCTTCTACTGGATCGGCTTGCTCGCGCGCTCGGCGTCGGGCTCCGCGATCGGCCAGAAGCTCACGTGGGTCGCCGTGCTGATGGGCTTCACCGGCCTGATGGTGCGCTGGTACGAGTCCTACCTGATCGGGGCGGACGTCGGGCACATTCCGGTATCGAACCTGTATGAAGTGTTCGTGCTGTTCAGCCTGATCACTGCGCTGCTCTATCTGTATTACGAAGGCCACTACGGCACGCGCGCGCTCGGCGCGTTCGTGCTGCTGGTGATCAGCGCGGCCGTCGGCTTCCTGATGTGGTACTCGGTCGCGCGCGACGCGCAGCAGATCCAGCCGCTCGTGCCGGCGCTGCAAAGCTGGTGGATGAAGATCCACGTGCCGGCGAACTTCATCGGCTACGGCAGCTTCGCGCTGTCGGCGATGGTGTCGGTCGCATACCTGATGAAGGAGCGCGGCGTGCTCGCCGATCGCCTGCCGACGCTCGACGTGCTCGACGACGTGATGTACAAGTCGATCGCGGTCGGTTTCGCGTTCTTCACGATCGCGACGATCCTCGGCGCGCTGTGGGCCGCCGAAGCATGGGGCGGCTACTGGAGCTGGGACCCGAAGGAAACCTGGGCGCTGATCGTGTGGCTCAACTACGCGGCGTGGCTGCACATGCGCCTGATGAAGGGCCTGCGCGGCACGGTGGCCGCATGGTGGGCGCTCACGGGCCTGCTCGTGACGACCTTCGCGTTCCTCGGCGTCAACATGTTCCTGTCCGGGCTGCACAGCTACGGCAAGCTGTAAGATTTCCGCTGTTCGTCCGACTATGAGACCGCCGGTGCACTGCGTGCCCGGCGGTTTTCTTTTGTAACGGGCGGGCGGTCCGGACGTCGAACGGCGCAAGACGGGCCGGGTCGAACGCTCATGAAACTGCGCGCGGCGCAGGCAGGAGGAGCAGCACGATGTGGATCAAACGCCCTTTGCGGAACGTACTGACCGGCGGCGATATTGCGCCCGGCGACATCACGCCGCGTGCGGTGTTCGAGAACCGGCGGCGCGTATTGCAGGCGGCCGGCCTCGCGGCGGCGGGCGGGTTGCTCGGTGGCAGCGGCGCAGCCTTGGCCGCCTATGCGTCGCCCGATGCGCGGGCCGCGAAGCTTGCGGCGAAGACGAATCCGAAGTTCGTCGCGGCCGACAAGGTGACGCCGTTCAAGGACATCACCACCTACAACAACTTCTACGAATTCGGCACCGACAAGAGCGACCCCGCGCAGAACGCCGGCACGCTGCGGCCGCGCCCGTGGCGGGTGAGCGTCGAGGGCGAGGTGCTGCATCCGAAGGTGTTCGATCTCGACGAACTGCTGAAGCTCGCGCCGCTCGAGGAGCGCGTGTACCGGCTGCGCTGCGTCGAGGGCTGGTCGATGGTGATCCCGTGGATCGGCGTGCCGCTGTCCGAGCTGATCAAGCGCGTGCAGCCGACCGGCAACGCGAAATACGTGCAGTTCATCACGCTGGCCGATCCGTCGCAGATGCCCGGCCTCTCGACGCCCGTGCTCGACTGGCCGTACTCGGAAGGGCTGCGGATGGACGAGGCGATGAATCCGCTGACGCTGCTGACGATGGGCGTCTACGGGCAGGTGCTGCCGAACCAGAACGGCGCGCCGGTGCGGATCGTCGTGCCGTGGAAGTACGGCTTCAAGAGCGCGAAGTCGCTCGTGAAGATCCGCTTCGTCGACAAGCAGCCGAAGACGAGCTGGAACACGTACGCGTCGAACGAGTACGGCTTTTACTCGAACGTGAACCCGAACGTCGATCATCCGCGCTGGAGCCAGGCGACCGAGCGGCGCATCGGCGAGGATGGCTTTTTCACGCCGAAGCGCAAGACGCTGATGTTCAACGGCTACGGCGACCTGGTCGCGTCGATGTATCAGGGCATGGACCTGAAGAAGAATTTCTGAGGGCGACGGTGAGAAACGACATGCCCCCTTCGACGCTGACGGCCGCGCCCACAGCCGGCGCCGGCCAGGCTGCACGTGCCGCACGGCGCGGCGCGGTCCGTCCCGCCGCACCGCGCTGGCTCGCGCCGGCCAAGGTGCTGGTTTTCGCGGCCGGTCTTTATCCGCTCGCCCGTCTCGTGCTGTTCGGGCTGACCGACCGGCTCGGCGCGAATCCGATCGAGTTCATCACGCGCTCGACGGGTCTCTGGACGCTCGTGATCCTGTGCATCACGCTCGCCGTCACGCCGCTTCGACGCATGACGGGGTTCGCGGCGCTGCTGCGCTTTCGCCGGATGATTGGGCTGTTCGCGTTCTTCTACGCGACGCTGCACTTCACGACCTACCTGTGGTTCGACAAGTGGTTCGACGTCGTCGCGATCCTGAAGGACGTCGGCAAGCGCCCGTTCATCACGGTCGGTTTTGCCGCGTTCGTGCTGCTGATTCCGCTCGCGGCAACGTCGCCGCGCGCGATGGTGCGCCGCCTGGGCCGCCAATGGGCGACGCTGCACAGCGCGATCTACGCGATCGCGCTGTTCGCCGTGCTGCACTTCTGGTGGATGCGAGCCGGCAAGCACAATCTGGCGCAGCCGAAGCTGTATGCGGGAATCGTCGCCGTGCTGCTCGGCTGGCGGCTCATTGCATGGGGATGGCGGCGCGTGCGCGCGTGACGGCGCAGCCTGAAAAAACAAAAGGCGATGACCGGGAAGTCATCGCCTTGTTTCGTGAGCCGTGCAGGTGGCGCGTCGTTACTTCGCGACAGCCGGGCTCGACGCCGGTGCAGGCATGGACGATGCGCTGCTCGACAATTCGGGTGACAGCGTGAGCGGCGTGCCGGACGAATCGGGCACACTGTCGGACGACGCGTTTTCATCGGTCGGCTTCACGTCCGACGGCGGGGTGTCCTGCTGCTGGAGCGGCTTGGGCATCGGAGGCACGGTGGGCAGATAGAGCGCGCCGCTTTGACCGCAGCCGGCAAGAATCGCCAAAGCCGCTACAATCGCGCTCATCCGGAAAACGACTCGCATGATCGTCCCTGAACAATTGAACCGATAGAGTTTAGCATGTCCGATACCGAATACCTGACCCGTGCCGAGGCCGTGCTGGCGGCCGTCGAGCGTACCGTCGACGACGCCAACGACGGCGATCACGACATCGATCTGGAGCGCAACGGCAGCGTCCTGACGCTGACGTTCGAGAACGGCTCGAAGATCATCGTCAACCTGCAGCCGCCGATGAAGGAAGTGTGGATCGCCGCGAGGGCGGGCGGTTTCCACTACCGTTTCATCGACGGCGAATGGCGCGATACGCGCACGGGCACCGAGTTTTTCTCGGCGCTCACCGAATACGCGACGCAGCAGGCCGGCCTGCCGATCACGTTCAGCGCGCCGTAACCGCCCAGGCCGCAGCCGGGGCTGCGCGTCGACGCGTCGTGCCAAAGAAAAAGCGCCCCGCGGGGCGCTTTTTTCATGTCCGGGCCGGTGGTCAGTGCGCGAACAGGTTCATGATGTCCTGCTTTTCCTGCTCGTCGACGTGCGGCACGGTGGCGTCGACGTTCTGCGCGGCCGGTGCCTGCGGTACGCCGACCGTCGACACGAAGCCGTGGCCCGGCGCGAACTCGGTGAAGTACAGCTCGCCGCCGAGCGATTCGACGCCGTCCGGCACCGTCGGCTTGAACTCGGGCACGCCCTTCAGCGCGGCGCCCATGTAGTCGATCCAGACCGGCAGCGACAGGCCGCCCCCCGTTTCGCGATCGCCGAGGCTGCGCGGATTGTCGTAGCCGATCCACGCGATCGCGGCGAGCGTGTGCTGGTAGCCGGCGAACCACGCGTCGTGCGAGTCGTTCGTCGTGCCGGTCTTGCCCGCGAGGTCGGTGCGCTTCAGTACGTTGGTCCGTGCGCCCGTGCCGCGCTGCGCGACGCTCTGCAGCAGGCTGTTCATCACGTACGCGTTGCGCGGGTCGATCGCGCGCGGCGCATTCTGCTCGGCGACGAGCGGCTGCGCACGCACGACGATCGCGCCGTTCGGATCGGTGACTTCGGCGATCAGGTACGGATTGACGCGGTAGCCGCCGTTCGCGAAGACCGAGTACGCGCCCGCCATCTGCAGCGGCGTGACCTGGCCCGCGCCGAGTGCCATCGGCAGGTAGGCCGGATGGCGTTCGGCGTCGAAGCCGAAGCGGGTGATGTACTGCTGCGCGTACTTCGTGCCGATGTGGTTCAGGATCCGGATCGACACGAGGTTGCGCGAGCGCTGCAGCGCGGTGCGCATCGACATCGGGCCTTCGAAGCCGCCGCCGTAGTTCTTCGGCTCCCACGGCTGGCCGCCCGTTTCGGCGGCGCTGAAATACAGCGGGCCGTCGTTGATCACGGTGGCCGGCCCGAGGCCCTTGTCGAGCGACGCCGAATAGATGAACGGCTTGAACGACGAACCCGGCTGCCGCCACGCCTGTGTGACGTGGTTGAACTTGTTCTTGTTGTAGTCGAAGCCGCCCACGAGCGAGCGGATCGCGCCGTCCTGCGGGACGATCGACAGGAATGCCCCCTCGACCTGCGGCAACTGCGTGATCGACCATTTGCCGGCGTCGTTCTTCACGACGCGGACGATCGCGCCCGGGCGGATGCGGCGATTCGGCTGTGCATTGGCCGACAGCGCGCCCGACGCGAAGCGCAGGTTGTCGCCTTCGATCGTCGCATTGCTGCCGTCGATGAATGCGACCGTGATCTGGCGCGGGCTGGCGGCCGTGACGACCGCGGCGATCAGTTCGCCGTTGTCGGGGTGTTCGAGCAGCGCATCGTCGATCGCCTGTTCGCGGTCGTCGGCCCCGGCCGGCAGCTCGATGAAGCCTTCCGGCCCGCGATAGCCGTGCCGGCGTTCGTAATCCATGATGCCCTTGCGCAGCGCGGTGTACGCGACCTGCTGATCCGCGGAGTCGATCGTCGTGACGACGTTGAAGCCGCGCGTGTAGGTTTCCTCACGGTACTGCGCGTACATCATTTGTCGGACCATTTCCGCGACGTACTCGGCGTGCACGCTGAAATCGCGGCCCGGGCCCTTGACGACGAGCGGCTGTGCGACGGCCTCGTCGTACTGCTCGCGCGAGATGAAGTTCAGCTCGAGCATCCGTTGCAGGATGTATTCCTGGCGCACCTTCGCGCGCTTCGGGTTCACGACCGGGTTGTACGCGGACGGCGCCTTCGGCAGCCCGGCAAGCATCGCGGCTTCGGCGAGCGAGATGTCCTTCAGGTCCTTGCCGAAGTAGACCCGCGCGGCGCTCGCGAAGCCGTACGCGCGCTGGCCGAGATAGATCTGATTCATGTAGACCTCGAGAATCTGATCCTTCGTCAGCGCACGCTCGATCCGGTACGCGAGCAGCATCTCGTAGATCTTGCGCGTGTAGGTCTTCTCGCTCGACAGGAAGAAGTTGCGCGCGACCTGCATCGTGATCGTGCTCGCACCCTGCGACGCATGGCCGTTCGTCAGCGCGACGATGCCGGCGCGGACGATGCCGGTGAGATCGACGCCGCCGTGATCGTAGAAGCGCGCGTCTTCGATCGCGAGGATCGCCTTCTTCAGCGAGTCGGGCACGTCCTTGAAATGGACGACGTCGCGGCGCTCTTCGCCGAATTCGCCGATCAGCACGTGATCGGACGTATAGATGCGCAGCGGCACCTTCGGCCGATAGTCGGTCAGCGCGTCGAGCGACGGCATGTTCGGCCACGCAACGACGAGCGCGTAGCCGAGCACGAGGCCGCCGGCCACGACGAGCGCGACGCACATCGTGGCGAATCCGAGCAGGACTTTTTGCCACCAGGGCCGCTTCTTCGGCTCCGGGGCGGGAGGCGGGGACGTAGGAGTCGTGGATTGCATAGGCATACCGGAAAACAGTCCCGCGATTATAGCTGCCCGGTAAGACCGGTCCTGACGCGGGGGGCGCCCGCCGCGAAGACGCGGTCCGGCGTGCTTCCAGCATAGCCCGTGCATGGCCGTCGCGAGCGGATGCTGGCCGTTAGGCCGACTGTCGGCCGCACGCGCCGATTTGCAGAATCAGGTCTCGGAAACGCGGCATGGGCCGCGACGATTTCGGGAGGCTGGGATGGCGGGACGATGGCGAGCGCGGTTTGCGCAGGGTGGGCAACGGTCGACGGGAATCGACGTCGGTGCGGACGAGGTGAGGGTGGCCGTGCTGAGCCGGCGCGGCCGGGGCGCGGAGGTGTGCGTCGAGGGGCTGGAGCGGGAGCCGGTCGGGTTGGCGGGCGGGCCGGAGGATGCGCGCTGGGCGGCGGTTGCGCGTGCGCTGGCCGCCGCCGTGTCGAGGCTGTCGGCGGCCGGGGTGCGGTGCGACGCGCGCGGCGTGATGGCGTTGCACGATGACGAGATGCGTACCGCAACGCTCGATCTGGCCGGGCGGGCCGACGTCGAGGACGCCGCGCGGCAGGCGGCTGAGCGCATCTCGGGGCTGGCGCCGGACAGTCTCGCGTTCGACTGGCGGCAGGAGGGCGGCGCGGGAGCCGGCGAGATCGAGATTGCCGTGGCCCCGCTGGCGCTGCTCGAACGCCGGATCGACGTGGCCGCCCAGGCCGGTGTCGACCTGACGGTGGTCGACGGCGAGTCGGCCGCGGCGCTGCGTGCGTTGCGCTATGCCGCGCAATTCGAACCCGACGCGCAGGCGGGCCCCTACGCGGCGCTCTGGTTTCATGACTCGGGCGTGCACGGCTGGCGAATCGACGGCCCGTTGGCCGTACCGGTGCTGACGCTGTCCGGCGCCGTGCCGGGGGCGTTTTCCGATGCATTGCGCCAGCGCGCGCTCGGGGCCGTGTGTTGCGTACTCGTGGCTGGGGACGAGCGGTGTATCGCCCGCTTCGACACATCCGTCGCCGAGATTGGCGACGTGCTCGGCGCGGTTGCGGTGTCGTTCGACTGCACCGGCTGGAGTGGGCAACCGTGTCCGGCCGCCGGCATGCCGGGCGGCCCGGCATGGGCTGTCGCATTCGGGCTGGCCTTGCGCGGGGTGTGGGAATGACGGCCCGTCGTGCGGAGCCGGGCGGCTTCAACCTGCTGCCGTACCGCGAGCGGCTGGCGCAGGCGTTGCGACGTCGCCGGGCGGCGCAGTGCGGTGCGGCGATTCTGCTCGGTGTGCTCGGCGCCGGCCTGTGGACGGGCGCCGCCACCGGGGCGCGGTGGCGCGTGGATGCCGAGCGCGCGAGTGTGGAGGCGCGGCTGCGGCAGTTGCAGCCGCAGGTGGGGGCCGCGACACGCGCTGCCAAGGCTGCGGCCGTTGCCGCGCAACGCGACGCGCAGGCGGCCGCGCTCGCCGCGCCTTATCGGCACGTCGCAGGGCTGCTGGCCACACTGGCACAGATGCGCGACGGCACCGTCCGGCTCGACGCGCTGCGCACGACGTCGGCCGGTGCCGTGATCGATGCGCGCGCCGCGAGCTACCGGGCGGCCGCGCGATGGCTCGCGGGGATGGCACGCGAGCAACGTGGCTGGCGGATCGATATCGATGCGTTGAAGCCTGCTTCCGGTGCTCCGGTCGTGACAGGCGGGATGCCGTTCCGGTTCTCGGTCCAGCTGCGCTGGCACGACAAGATGGCATCCCGGAATGCATCGGGAGGTGGCGCATGACGGCGGTGCTCGCGCATCGGTCCGCACTGCGCAGCGACGGATGGCGAGGCGGCATGCGGCGTGTGTCGCCGGCGGCTGCGCACATCGCAGGCTGCGGGCTCGCATTCGCGGCCGTGCTGGCGGGCGGCATTCATCTGGCGAATGCCGCCGACTGGAGCGGGCTTGCACATAGCCGCGCGTTGCTCGCCGCGGCGCAGACGCGGGAGGCCGATGCGCGGCGTGTCCTGGCTGCCGCTGCACGGCAACGCGGCGTGCAGCCGGCGGCGGCACACGGCGATCGCTCGCCGGGTACGCCGGAATGTGCTGCGTTGATGCTGGAACTGGCGGATCGCGCCGCGTCGAGCGGGCTGCGCGACGTATCGATCGAACCGTTGCGCGCCGATGGCGCAGTGCCGGACGGCAGGCGCACGGTGCGCATCGTCGCGGAGGGCCACTTTCACGCGTTGCTGCAGATGGTCGGCGGGCTGGCCCGCTTCCCGGTGCTGGCAGTGCCGTCCGCGCTGCGTGTCGAACGGGGAAAGGAGGCCGCGCGCGTGGAAATGTCCGTCGACGTGTTTCCGGCGTTGCCGGCGCCAACGTCCACGGGCGGGGAGACGTCGGTTCTGGCCGGCGCACCCGGCGCCGATCCGTTCGGCGAGGCCGGTTCGTCCGAAGCGCAGGGGGCGGCTGTCCGCCTGGCCGGCACGATTCGCGACGGTCATGCAGGTCTCGCGCTGTTCGACGATGGTGACGGCGCGTTCACGGCCGTGGTTCCCGGCGACACCCTCGGGGCCGCGCGGGTGGTGCGAATCGATCCCGTCGCCGTGACACTCGCAACGGCGGACGGCGCGTACCGGGTCACGCTGGACGACGGGAGGCGGCCATGATCAAGCACGGATGCCGGGTGCTCGCCGTTTGGGCCGGATTGACCGCGGCCAGTGCAAGCGCGTCATTGCCGCCGCTGCCGGCCGTCTGGCCTGCCGCATCGTTGGATACGCAGGTGCCGGGCCTGCCGTTGCCACAAGGCGGGGTGGACGGTGCGGATCACACCGTATCGACGGAGGTCGGCCCGCCGCCGTTCGATCAGGCGGCGCGCGCGGCGCTTCAGGCTGAGGCCGCCACCCCGGCACCCGGGCTGGAAGGGCCGCCGATCCCGTTGGCGCCGCCGGCCCGGATGGGCGACGTTGCGGCCCGGCAACCGGGCGATGCGGACGACACGCGGCGGATCTCGCTGAATCTGCAGGGCGCAGGGCTCGCGGCTGCGTTCGACGCGTTCGCGCGGTTCACGGGGCTCAATATCGTCGTCAGCGAGCAGGTGCGCGGCACCGTCACGTTACGTCTGAATAATGTCCCTTGGCGCGATGCCTTCGACACGCTACTCGACACACACGCGCTCGCGATGACCCGGCGGGGCAACGTGATATGGGTCACGCCGGCGGTCGAACTGGCCGCCCGCGAACGCGAGCGCTTCGAAATGCACGCGCGGGCCGCCGATCTGGAGCCGCTTGCGAGCCGGACGTTCGCGCTGCACTACCCGCGCGCGCAGGACGTGCAGCGACTGCTGGCCGGCGCGACCGGCCAGCGCCTGTTGTCGAAGCGTGGCGCAGCGGCGGCCGATCCGCGCACGAACCTGCTGTTCGTCACCGATCTCGCGCCGCGTCTCGACCAGGTCGCGAGCCTGATCGAGGCGATCGACCGGCCGTCGCGGCAGGTCCGGATCGAGGCCCGCATCGTCGAGGGCGAGCAGGGCTTTTCGCGCAATCTCGGCGCACGCGTCGCGCTGCGCGCGCAGGAGCGGCCGCCGTCGGGCGAGAGCGCCACGTTTGCGACCGGTGCCCGCAATGCGCTCGACCTGGCTGCACGGCCGCTCGGCGGCTTCGAAGCGGCAACCGCCGGCTTCACGCTGTTCGCCGCGCCGCTCAGCCGTGTGCTCGATGTCGAACTGAGCGCGCTCGAGGCACAGGGGCGGGGCCAGATCGTTTCGAGCCCGCGCGTGGTGACCGCCGATCGCGTCAAGGCCATCGTCGAACAGGGGTCGGAGTTGCCGTACCAGGCGAAGGTCGGCAACGGCGTGAGCGGCGTGCAGTTCCGCCGGGCCACGCTCAAACTGGAGGTCGAGCCGCAAATCACGCCGGACGGGCGCGTGGTGCTCGACCTGGACGTGACGAAGGACAGCATCGGCGAGCCGACGGCGGCCGGCCCGGCGATTCACACGAAGCACGTCCAGACGCGCGTCGAGGTCGAGAACGGCGGGACGGTCGCGATCGGCGGGATCTATGAACAACTGAACCGGAACGATGTGACGCGCGTGCCGCTCTTGGGCAAAATACCGTTACTGGGCGCGCTTTTCCGGCACCGCGCGCAACGCGATCAGCGTAACGAACTGGTCGTCTTCATCACGCCGACCGTCGTCGATGCGCGCTGCAATGCGCGCGGCGCGGTCAGCGCGGATGCCGAGAAAACGGGGCCGGAAGCCGCCGGCGCAGGCTCGACAAGGCAGCCGCTTTGCCAGTAAGCTGCGCCACACACCAGCAAGATTGAAGCAGAGGAAGCCGTTGCAAGCGCGGGACCCACATGCAAACGTATTTTTCGTCGGCCTTATGGGAGCGGGTAAGACCACCGTGGGCCGTGCGGTCGCGCGTCGTCTCGACAGGACGTTCTTCGACTCCGACCACGAAATCGAGGCCCGCACGGGCGCGCGCATTCCGGTGATCTTCGAGATGGAGGGCGAGGCCGGGTTTCGCGATCGCGAAACGCAGGTGATCGCCGATCTCACGCAGCGCGAGAACATCGTGCTCGCGACGGGCGGCGGCGCGGTGCTGCGCCCGGAAAACCGCGACTGCCTGAAAAACCACGGCATCGTCGTCTACCTGCGCGCCAATCCGCACGATCTGTGGCTGCGCACGCGCAAGGACAAGAACCGCCCGCTGCTGCAGACCGAAGATCCGAAGGGGCGTCTCGAAGCGCTGTACGAGGTACGCGACCCGCTGTACCGCGAATGCGCGGATTTCGTCATCGAGACCGGCCGTCCGTCGGTCAACGGTCTCGTCAACATGGTGCTGATGCAACTCGAACTGGCCGGCGTCATCGCCAAGCCGCTACAAGCATGATTACTGTCAACGTCGACCTGGGCGAGCGCGCCTATCCGATTCACATTGGCGCCGGCCTGATCGGCCGCGCCGAGCTGTTCGCGCCTCATATCAAGGGCTCGTCCGTCACGATCGTCACGAACACGACGGTCGATCCGCTCTATGGCGACGCACTGCGTGCGGCGCTGGCGCCGCTCGGCAAGCGCGTGTCGACGGTCGTGCTGCCGGACGGCGAGGCGTACAAGAACTGGGAAACGCTGAACCTGATCTTCGACGGCCTGCTGACCGACCGCGCGGACCGCAAGACGACGCTCGTCGCGCTCGGCGGCGGCGTGATCGGCGACATGACGGGCTTCGCGGCCGCATGCTACATGCGCGGCGTGCCGTTCATCCAGGTGCCGACGACGCTGCTGTCGCAAGTCGACTCGTCGGTCGGCGGCAAGACGGGCATCAACCACCCGCTCGGCAAGAACATGATCGGCGCGTTCTACCAGCCGCAGGCCGTGATCGCGGACATCGGCGCGCTGACGACCCTGCCCGACCGCGAACTGGCGGCCGGCGTCGCCGAGATCATCAAGACCGGCGCGATCGCCGATGCGGAATTCTTCGACTGGATCGAGGCGAACGTCGACGCGCTGAACCGTCGCGACCCGGCTGCGCTCGCGCATGCGGTGAAGCGCTCGTGCGAGATCAAGGCGAGCGTGGTGGCGGCCGACGAACGCGAAGGCGGCCTGCGCGCGATCCTGAATTTCGGCCACACGTTCGGCCATGCGATCGAGGCCGGGCTCGGCTACGGCGAGTGGCTGCACGGTGAGGCGGTCGGTTGCGGGATGGTGATGGCGGGTGACCTGTCGGTGCGGCTCGGCCTGCTCGACGAAGCGTCGCGGCAGCGCCTCGATGCGGTGATCGCGGCCGCGCACCTGCCGACCCGCGGGCCCGCGCTCGGCGATGCGCGCTACATGGACCTGATGCGCGTCGACAAGAAGGCGGAGGCCGGCGCGATCAAGTTCATCCTGCTGAAGCGATTCGGCGATACGCTGATCACGCAGGCGCCGGACGAAGCCGTGTTCGCCACACTGGCGCAGACCACCCGCTAACGGCGGCCCGGATGCCCCGGCGCCCCTGACATGGAGGAGACGTGAGCGAGACATCCAGCAGCACACTGCCCGAAGCCGGCCACGCGTCTGCTGCGCCGGTGGCCGAGCCGCCGACGCTGGCGGCGCTGGAAGCCCATCTCGCTCCGTATGCCGCACACGCGTCGCAGTCGCGCGGCCGTCGCCATCCGGAAGCACCGCCGGCGGCGCGCACCGAATTTCAGCGCGACCGCGACCGCATCGTCCATTCGACCGCATTTCGCCGGCTCGAATACAAGACGCAGGTCTTCGTCAATCACGAAGGCGACCTGTTCCGCACCCGTCTCACGCACAGTCTCGAAGTCGCGCAGATCGCGCGCTCGGTCGCGCGCAACCTGCGCCTGAACGAGGATCTCGTCGAGGCGATCTCGCTCGCGCACGACCTCGGCCATACGCCGTTCGGCCATGCCGGGCAGGACGCGCTGAATGCCTGCATGCGCGAGCATGGCGGCTTCGAGCACAACCTGCAGAGCCTCGCGGTCGTCGACGAGCTCGAGGAGCACTACGGCGCGTTCGACGGGCTGAACCTGTGCTTCGAGACGCGCGAAGGCATTCTGAAGCACTGCTCGCGCGAGAATGCGCGCAAGCTCGGCGCGCTCGGCGAGCGCTTCCTGCAGGGCCGCCAGCCGTCGCTCGAAGCGCAGCTCGCCAACATCGCGGACGAGATCGCGTACAACAACCACGACGTCGACGACGGCCTGCGTTCCGGCCTGATCACGATCGAGCAGCTCGCGGAAGTCGAGCTGTGGCAGCGCCACTACGAGGCGGCGCTCGCCGAATTCCCGCACCTCGAGGGCCGTCGTCTCGTGCACGAGACGGTGCGCCGCATCATCAACACGCTGATCGTCGACCTGATCGACGAGACGACGCGCAATCTCGCGCGTGTCGCACCCGCATCGCTCGACGACGTGCGCGCCGCGCCGCCGCTCGTGTCGCACAGCGAAACGGTCGCCGCCCAGGCGGCCGCCCTCAAGCGTTTCCTCTTCAAGAACCTCTATCGCCACTACAAGGTGATGCGCATGGCGAGCAAGGCGCAGCGCGTCGTCACCGGCCTGTTCGATGCGTTCATCGACGATCCGCGCCTGCTGCCGCCGCCATACCAGTCCGACGATACCGCGCAGCAGCCGCGCCTCGTCGCGCACTACATCGCCGGCATGACCGACCGCTTCGCGCTGAAGGAGTATCAGCGCCTGTTCGTCATCGGCGACAACTGACTGTCACAAACGATCACTAGACTTCGCCGGTTCAATGGCGACGGGAATGTTGCACACGCTGTTGGTAACGTTTTCATAGGAGAGAGGTCGATGAAGAAGAAGCCTGCGGGGACACTGGTTCGTTCGATCGCGCTCGGCGGCGCGCTGATGTTCGGGGTACAGCACGTGGCGCTCGCCGCGACGGAAATCCAGTTCTGGCATGCGATGGAGGCCGCGCTCGGCGAGCGGGTCAATGCGATCGCCGACCAGTTCAATGCGTCGCAGAGCGACTACAAGATCGTGCCGGTCTTCAAGGGCACCTACGACCAGGCGCTCGCGGCCGGCATCGCCGCCTATCGCAGCGGCAACGCGCCGGCGATCCTCCAGGTCTATGAAGTCGGCACGGCCACGATGATGCAGGCGAAGAAGGCCGTCGTGCCCGTCTACGACGTGTTCAAGCAGGCCGGCGTGCCGCTCGACGAAAAGGCGTTCGTGCCGACCATCGCGAGCTACTACAGCGACGCGAAGACGGGCCATCTCGTCTCGATGCCGTTCAACAGCTCGACGCCGGTGCTGTACTACAACAAGGACGCGTTCAAGAAGGCCGGCCTCGACCCGAACCAGCCGCCGAAGACGTGGGCCGACGTGCAGGCCGATGCCGAGAAGCTGCGCAAGTCGGGGATGGCGTGCGGCTTCACGACCGGCTGGCAGGGCTGGATCCAGCTCGAGAACTACAGCGCGTGGCACGGGCTGCCGTTCGCGAGCCGCAACAACGGCTTCGACGGTACCGACGCGGCGCTCGAATTCAACAAGCCGCAGCAGATTGCGCACATCTCGTTCCTGCAGCAGATGGCGAAGGACGGCACGTTCACGTACGCGGGGCGCAAGGATGAGGCGTCGGCGAAGTTCTACAGCGGCGACTGCGGGATCCTGACGACGTCGTCGGGCGCGCTCGCGAACGTGCAGAAGTTCGCGAAGTTCAGCTACGGCACGGGCATGATGCCGTACGACGCGAACGTGAAGGGCGCTCCGCAGAACGCGATCATCGGCGGCGCGAGCCTGTGGGTGCTGGCGGGCAAGGATCCGGCGACCTACAAGGGCGTCGCGAAATTCCTCGCATACCTGGCCTCGCCGGCGGTCGCCGCGAAGTGGCACCAGGACACGGGCTACCTGCCCGTGACGACCGCCGCGTACGACCTCACGCGCCAGCAGGGCTTCTACGCGAAGAACCCGAGCGCCGAAACCGCGATCAAGCAGATGCTGAACAAGCCGCCGCTGCCGTACACGAAGGGGCTGCGCCTGGGCAACATGCCGCAGATCCGCACGGTGGTCGACGAGGAGTTCGAACAGGTCTGGGCGCAGAAGAAGTCGCCGAAGGACGCGCTCGATTCGGCCGCGTCGCGCGGCGACGAACTGCTGCGCCGCTTCGAGAAGTCGGGCGGCTGAGCACGCATCGCACCGTGCCGCCGGCCGCGTCGCATTCAGTGCGGATGCGCGTGCCGGCCGGCGGCATGCCCCCTTTCCGTTGCGCCTGACCGGATCTCCGCGATGCAATCCCGTTCCCGTTTCGGTACGAGCCTGCTGCCGTACCTGCTGATCGCGCCGCAGCTCGCGATCACCGCCGTGTTTTTCCTGTGGCCGGCCGGCGTCGCGCTATGGCAGTCGACGCAGATGCAGGATGCGTTCGGCACGTCGAGCGAATTCGTCGGCCTCGCGAACTTCACGCACCTGTTCGCCGATCCGCTGTATCTCGATTCGTTCCGCACGACGCTCGTGTTCAGCTCGCTCGTCACGGTGAGCGGGCTCGTCGTGTCGCTGGTCCTCGCCGCGTGCGCCGATCGCGTGATCCGCGGCGCGCGCGTGTACCGCACGCTGCTGATCTGGCCGTACGCGGTCGCGCCGACCATCGCCGCCGTGCTGTGGGCGTTCCTGTTCAACCCGAGCATCGGCCTGATCACCTATGCGCTCGCGAAGAGCGGCATCGTGTGGAACCACGCGCTGAACGGCGGCCAGGCGATGTTCCTCGTCGTGCTCGCGTCGGTGTGGAAACAGGTGAGCTACAACTTCCTGTTCTTCTACGCGGGTCTGCAGGCGATCCCGCGCTCGCTGATCGAGGCGGCCGCGATCGACGGCGCCGGGCCGGTGCGGCGCTTCTTCAACATCGTGCTGCCGCTGCTGTCGCCCACCAGCTTCTTCCTGCTGGTCGTGAACCTCGTCTACGCGTTCTTCGACACGTTCCCGGTGATCGACGCGGCCACCGGCGGCGGCCCGGCGCAGAGCACGAAGACGCTGATCTACAAGATCTTCGCGGAGGGCTTCCAGGGGCTCGACATCGGCAGCTCGGGCGCGCAGTCGGTCGTGCTGATGATCATCGTCGTCGGGCTCACGGTGATCCAGTTCCGCTTCGTCGAACGCAGGGTGCAATACGCATGATCGAAAATCGCAAGGGCTTCGACCTGTTCTGCCACGCGGTGCTGATCGCGGGTGTGGTGCTGATCGTGTTTCCCGTCTACGTCGCGTTCTGCGCGGCGACGATGAACGCGCAGGAAGTGTTCACGGTGCCGCTGTCGCTCGTGCCGAGCACGCACCTGTTCGAGAACGTCGCGTACATCTGGGGGCATGGCAGCGGCGGCACGACCGCGCCGTTCGGCCGCCTGCTCGTGAACAGCTTCGCGATGGCGCTCGGCATCGCGGTGGGCAAGATCGCGGTGTCGATCCTGTCCGCGTACGCGATCGTCTATTTCCGCTTCCCGTTCCGCAACACGGCGTTCTGGCTGATCTTCGTCACGCTGATGCTGCCGGTGGAAGTGCGGATCTTCCCGACCGTGCAGGTCGTGTCGACGCTGCACCTGACGAACACCTACGCGGGGCTCACGCTGCCGCTGATCGCGTCGGCAACCGCGACGTTCCTGTTCCGCCAGTTCTTCATGACGCTGCCCGACGAGTTGATGGACGCCGCGCGCATCGACGGCGCGGGGCCGCTGCGGTTCTTCTGGGACGTCGTGCTGCCGCTGTCGAAGACGAGCATCGCGGCGCTGTTCGTGATCACGTTCATCTACGGCTGGAACCAGTATCTGTGGCCGATCCTGATCACGACGGAGGCCTCGCTGTCGACGGCAGTGGTGGGCATCAAGACGATGATCGCGAGCGGCGACGCCGCGACCGAATGGCAATACGTGATGGCGGCGACGCTGCTGGGAATGATCCCGCCGCTCGTCGTCGTGCTGGCGATGCAGCGCTGGTTCGTGCGCGGCCTCGTCGATTCCGAGAAATGAATGACGGACGGCAACCGGGAGAAAGACCAAGAATGGCTGCGCTGAGCTTGAAGGGCGTCAGGAAATCCTACGACTGCAAGCAGCACGTGCTGCATGGCATCGACGTGGAGATCGCCGACGGCGAATTCATCGTGCTGGTCGGCCCGTCGGGCTGCGGCAAGTCGACGTTGCTGCGGATGATCGCGGGGCTCGAGACGGTGACGGACGGCGAGATCGCGATCGGCGAGCGTGTCGTCAACGCGCTGGAGCCGAAGGATCGCGACATCGCGATGGTGTTCCAGAACTATGCGCTGTACCCGCACATGACGGTCGCGCAGAACATGGGCTACGGGCTGAAGATCCGCGGGATCGAGCGCGCGACGATCGATTCGCGGGTGGCGGCTGCCGCGAAGATCCTCGAACTCGAGCCGCTGCTCGCGCGGCGGCCGCGCGAGCTGTCGGGCGGCCAGCGGCAGCGTGTCGCGATGGGGCGCGCGATCGTGCGCGAGCCGTCGGTGTTCCTGTTCGACGAGCCGTTGTCGAACCTCGACGCGAAGCTGCGCGTGCAGATGCGGCTCGAGATCCAGCGGCTGCATGCGCGGCTCGCGACGACGAGCGTCTACGTAACGCACGACCAGATCGAGGCGATGACCCTCGCGCAGCGCGTGATCGTGATGAACCGCGGCTACGCGGAGCAGATCGGCGCGCCGGTCGACGTGTACGAGAAGCCGGCGACGGTGTTCGTCGCGGGCTTCATCGGCTCGCCGGCGATGAACCTGATGCACGGCCGGCTGTCGGACGACGGCGCGACGTTTACGGTCGCGGGCGGCGGCCCCGCGCTGCCGGTCGCGGGCGCGCCCGGCATCGGCGCGGCGATCGCCACCGGGCGCGACTGGGTGCTCGGCGTGCGTCCCGAACACATGACGCCGCAGCCGGGCGTCGCGCAGGCGACGCTGCCGGTCGACTCGTGCGAGCTGCTCGGCGCGGACAATCTCGCGCACGGCCGCTGGGGCAGTCACGACGTCGCGGTGCGCCTGCCGCACGCGGACCGTCCCGCGCGCGGCACGGCGCTGGCGGCCGCGCTGCCGGCGCACCGGCTGCATTTCTTCGATCCCGAGACCGGCAAGCGTGCCGGCTGACCCTGCTGACCTTGCCGAGAGACCGACGATGACGACCCGTACCGACTGGTGGCCTTATCCGCGCGTCGTCGCCCATCGCGGCGGCGGCACGCTCGCGCCGGAGAACACGCTCGCCGCGCTCGACGAGGGCGCGCGCCGTGGCCACCGGATGGTCGAGTTCGACGCGAAGCTGTCCGCCGACGACGTGACGTTCCTGCTGCACGACGACACGGTCGACCGCACGTCGAACGGTCACGGCGCGGCGGCGCGCATGCGTTATGACGCGCTGGCCGCGCTCGATGCGGGCACGTGGCGCGACGCGCGCTTCGCGGGCGAGCGGATGCCGACGCTCGAGGCGGCGGCGGCGCGCTGCCTCGCCCACGGGCTGGCAGCGAATGTCGAGATCAAGCCGTGCCCGGGGCGCGAGATTGAGACCGGGCAGCGCGTGGCGGCCGACGCGGCCGTGTACTGGCGTGATGCCGCGGTTCCGCCGCTCCTGTCGTCGTTCTCGTTCGATGCGCTGCAACAGGCACGCGCGACGGCGCCTGCGCTGCCGCGCGGAATGCTCTACGAGTCCGTGCCGGACGACTGGCATGCGCAGGTCGTCGGCGCGCTCGGCTGCGTTTCGTTGCATGCAGACCACACACAGCTCGACGAACCGCTCGTGCGCGCGATCAAGGCGGCCGGGCTGCGCATCCTGGTTTACACGGTGAATGACCTCGAGCGGGCACGCGAACTCGCACGCTGGGGCGTCGACGCAGTCTGCACGGACCGGATCGACCTGATCGGCCCGGCAGCGCTGGACGACATCGCCATCCCCTGACGGGCGCGACAACGGCCGGCGAAACCGGTGTCAGGAACGTGCCTGATGCGAAAAAACGACGCCCCGACGGGATTCCCGCCGGGGCGTTTCGCATCGTGGAGACGTTACGTCACGAAAAATCCGCTACAAATTGCAGCAGGATTAACCATTCCCCAAATATTCGACTACGCTTAGAAGCGGTAGCCGAGGTTCAGGTACGTGACGATCGGGTTCAGCGAGATCTTCGCTTTCGACGTTTCGGTCAGGGTGCCGACCGGCGTCCGGCGGGCCGTCGTGAAGGTCGCGGTCACGCTGACAGGGATGTACGAGAGCGACAGCCCCGCGAACCAGTGCTTCGTGAAGTTGTACGTGAAGCCGGCGTTGAAGACGGGCGCCCACTGGTTGCTGGTCGTCGCGCTGGTCGGGCCGCCGAGCACGCCGTTCTCGAACGAGCCGTTGGTGATCTTCGCGCCGGTGAACCAGACATACGTCGCGCCGACACCGACATACGGACGGAACTTCGCATTGGCGTCGTTGAAGTGGTAGCGCAGCAAGACGGCGGGGCTCCACTGGTACGCGCGGCCGAGTACGCCGAATCTATCGAACTGACCCTTGCCGGTAATGTCGAACTTCGGCGGTATCCCCATCACGAGCTCGGTGGAGATATGGTCGGTGACGAAGTAGCCCGCCGCGAGCCCCAGCGTGTCGGCGTCGTTGATGCCCGCGCCGGTGTTGGGAATGGATTGGTTGATGGGCGTGCCGCCTACGCGGTAGACGAACAGCGGGTCGCTGCTGTCCTGCGGCGCAAGGTGCAGCCAGCCGGTGCTGACGTAGAAATCACCTGCGGATTGTGCGTGTGCCGTACCGCCCGCGAATGCGAGCGCTGCGGCCCCCGTAATGGCCAGTTTTCGTTTCATTGTGTCTCCTCCGATCAAAGGCGTGCTCATTATGACGACTGCGTTTAAAACCAAACAAGCTCGTAAGTTAGAGTTTTCTCCCTAGGTTTCGTACGACCGTACGCTTTCGCGCCCAGCGGGGACAGGCATTCTACGCAGGTGCGCATTTTCGGACCCCCGGGTATTTCCTAACGCGTTCAAACGGACATTCAGCATGGCACGGTTAGCACGACTCTACGTTCCCGACCAGCCGCAGCACGTGATACTGCGCGGCCTGGATCAGCAACCCGCGTTCGTCGACGACCAGGACTACGAACTCTTCATCGATTGCCTGAAGGCCGCCGCGCGCGATCATCACCTGTCGGTGCACGCCTACGTGCTGCTGCCCCGCCAGGTGCAACTGCTCGTGACGCCGAGCGACGAAGCGAGCCTGCCGAAAGCGATGCAGGCCGTCGGTCGCCGCTACGTCGCGCATTTCAACCGGCGCTATTCGCGGCGCGGCACCCTGTGGGAAGGCCGCTATCGCGCGACCGTGATCGAAGGCGAGCGCTATTTCCTGCTCGCGAGCCGCGTGGTCGAGATGAGCCCGGTGCGCGCGCAGCTCGTCGCGACGCCCGAGGCCTATCGCTGGTCGAGCTACCGGCACCACGTCGGGCTCACCGTCGACAGCCTGATCACCGACCATCCGCTCTACTGGGCGCTCGGCAATACGCCGTTCGACCGCCAGCGCGCGTACAAGGAGCTGTGCGAGCAGCCGCTCGACGAGCGCCAGGCCGACCAGCTGCAGCAGGCGACGTTGAAGGGCTGGGTGCTCGGCGGCGAGAATTATCGCGAGTGGGCGGCGCGTACCGCGAACCGGCGCGTGTCGCCGCTGCCGCGCGGACGCCCCAGAAAGGTGCGTGAAAACACGCCGCCGATCCAGCAGTAACGCAGGAATGGCGGTTCAGGAGGCGGCGCTGCGGGCGCCGCTTCTTTTTGCACCAAAACGATACGGCCCCAATAAAACGGCACCAGATCGAGGCATCCATTTTATTGGGGCTCGATCAAGCGGTTTTTGTTGCTATTCCTTTGATTCGTCGCGTATATTCCGAATTCCGGTGGCCCGGGCGAAGCATGCCCATCCACGGTCGGCCGCGCCGTCTCCCGTCGGGAGCGGGATCGACGGCAACAAGAAAATGGTTCAACGGCCTCCAGGCCCCCTTTACGACGGTGTCCCCATGAACGACCACCAGCAGCCGCTCGCCGCGGTGCCCGCCGCACAAGGTCTGTATGACCCGCAAAACGAACACGACGCCTGTGGCGTCGGCTTCGTCGCTCACATCAAGGGCAAGAAGAGCCACGAGATCATTCAGCAGGGCCTGAAGATCCTCGAGAACCTCGATCATCGTGGCGCGGTCGGCGCTGATCCGCTGATGGGCGACGGCGCGGGCATCCTGATCCAGATTCCGGACGCGTTCTATCGCGAGGAAATGGCGAAGCAGGGCGTGAATCTGCCGCCGGCGGGTGAATATGGGGTCGGCATGATCTTCCTGCCGAAGGAAAACGCATCGCGTCTCGCGTGCGAGCAGGAGCTCGAGCGAACGGTGAAGGCGGAAGGCCAGGTCGTGCTCGGCTGGCGCGACGTGCCGGTCGACCATGCGATGCCGATTTCGCCGACGGTCAAGGCGAGCGAGCCGCTGATCCGCCAGATCTTCATCGGCCGCGGCAAGGACATCATGGTGACGGACGCGCTTGAGCGGAAGCTGTACGTGATCCGCAAGACGGCGAGCCACCGCATCCAGGCGCTGAAGCTCAAGCACGGCAAGGAATACTTCGTGCCGTCGATGTCGGCGCGCACGATCGTCTACAAGGGGCTGCTGCTCGCGGGCCAGGTCGGCGTGTACTACCGCGACCTGCAGGACGCGCGTGTCGTGTCGGCGCTCGCGCTCGTGCACCAGCGCTTCTCGACCAACACGTTCCCGGCGTGGGAGCTCGCTCACCCGTACCGGATGATCGCGCACAACGGCGAGATCAACACCGTGAAGGGCAACGTGAACTGGCTGAACGCGCGTACCGGCGCGATCGCATCGCACGTGCTCGCCGACGATCTGCCGAAGCTGTGGCCGCTGATCTACCCGGGCCAGTCGGATACCGCGTCGTTCGACAACTGTCTCGAGCTGCTGGTGATGGCCGGCTACCCGCTCGTGCACGCGGTGATGATGATGATCCCGGAAGCGTGGGAACAGCACACGCTGATGGACGAGAACCGCCGCGCGTTCTACGAATACCACGCCGCGATGATGGAGCCGTGGGACGGCCCGGCCGCGATCGCGTTCACCGACGGCCGCCAGATCGGCGCGACGCTCGACCGTAACGGCCTGCGTCCGGCGCGCTACATCGTCACCGACGACGACCTCGTCATCATGGCGTCGGAAGCCGGCACGCTGCCGATCCCCGAATCGAAGATCGTCAAGAAGTGGCGCCTGCAGCCGGGCAAGATGTTCCTGATCGACATGGAACACGGCCGCATCATCGACGACAAGGAACTGAAGGACAACCTCGCGAACGCGAAGCCGTACAAGAGCTGGATCGACGCCGTGCGCATCAAGCTCGACGAGATCGAGCCGAAGGCCGAGGAAGTCGCGGCCGGCCGCACGCAGGGCGCCGCGCTGCTCGACCGCCAGCAGGCTTTCGGCTATACGCAGGAGGACCTGAAGTTCCTGATGGCGCCGATGGCGCAGCAGGGTGAGGAAGCCGTCGGTTCGATGGGCAACGACTCGCCGCTCGCGGTGATGTCGAACAAGAACAAGACGCTCTATCACTACTTCAAGCAGCTGTTCGCGCAGGTCACGAACCCGCCGATCGACCCGATCCGCGAGAACATGGTCATGTCGCTCGTGTCGTTCATCGGCCCGAAGCCGAACCTGCTCGACACCAACAACATCAACCCGCCGATGCGTCTCGAAGTGTCGCAGCCGGTGCTCGACTTCAAGGACATCGCGAAGATCCGCGCGATCGACCAGTACACGGGCGGCAAGTTCAGCGCGTACGAACTGAACATCTGCTACCCGGTCGCGTGGGGCAAGGAAGGCATCGAGGCGCGCCTCGCGTCGCTGTGCGCGGAAGCCGTCGACGCGGTGAAGTCGGGCTACAACATGCTGATCGTGTCGGACCGCAAGACGGACGCCGAGCATGTCGCGATTCCGGCGCTGCTCGCCACGTCGGCGATCCACTCGCACCTCGTCCAGCAGGGGCTGCGCACGAGCACGGGCCTCGTCGTCGAGACGGGCTCCGCACGTGAGACGCACCATTTCGCGCTGCTCGCGGGCTATGGCGCGGAAGCCGTGCACCCGTACCTCGCGATGGAAACGCTCGCGAAGATGGCCGAAGGGCTGCCGGGCGACCTGTCGCCGGAGAAGGCCGTCTACAACTTCACGAAGGCAGTCGGCAAGGGCCTGCAGAAGGTGATGTCGAAGATGGGCATCTCGACGTACATGTCGTACACGGGCGCGCAGATCTTCGAAGCGCTCGGCCTGTCGAGCGACCTCGTCGAGAAGTACTTCAAGGGCACGGCGTCGAAGGTCGGCGGTATCGGCCTGTTCGAAGTCGCGGAAGAGGCGATCCGCCTGCATCGCGACGCGTTCGGCGACAGCCCGGTCCTGCGCGACATGCTCGACGCGGGCGGCGAGTACGCGTACCGCGTGCGTGGCGAAGACCACATGTGGACGCCGGATTCGATCGCGAAGCTGCAGCACGCGACGCGCAGCAACTCGTACCAGACGTACAAGGAATACGCGCACCTGATCAACGACCAAACCAAGCGTCACATGACGTTCCGCGGCCTGTTCGAGTTCAAGGTCGAGCCGACCAAGGCGATCCCGATCGACGATGTCGAACCGGCGAAGGACATCGTCAAGCGCTTCGCGACGGGCGCGATGTCGCTCGGTTCGATCAGCACCGAAGCGCACGCAACGCTTGCGATCGCGATGAACCGGATCGGCGGCAAGTCGAACACCGGCGAAGGCGGTGAGGACGAGAAGCGTTACCGCAACGAACTGCGCGGCATTCCGATCAAGTCGGGCGAGACGCTGAAGTCGGTGATCGGCGATGAAATCGTCAGCGACATTCCGCTGAAGGACGGCGATTCGCTGCGCTCGAAGATCAAGCAGGTCGCGTCGGGCCGCTTCGGCGTCACCGCCGAGTACCTCGCGTCGGCCGACCAGATCCAGATCAAGATGGCGCAGGGCGCGAAGCCGGGCGAAGGCGGCCAGCTGCCGGGCCACAAGGTGTCTGAATACATCGGCAAGCTGCGTTACTCGGTGCCGGGTGTCGGCCTGATCTCGCCGCCGCCGCACCACGACATCTACTCGATCGAGGATCTGGCGCAGCTGATCCACGACCTGAAGAACGTGAACCCGAGCGCGAGCATCTCCGTGAAGCTCGTGTCGGAAGTGGGCGTCGGCACGGTCGCGGCCGGTGTCGCGAAGGCGAAGGCCGATCACGTCGTGATCGCCGGCCATGACGGCGGCACGGGTGCGTCGCCGCTGTCGTCGGTCAAGCATGCGGGCACGCCGTGGGAACTCGGCCTGGCCGAAACGCAGCAGACGCTGGTGCTGAACCGCCTGCGCGGCCGCATCCGCGTGCAGGCCGACGGCCAGATGAAGACGGGCCGCGACGTCGTGATCGGCGCGCTGCTCGGCGCGGACGAATTCGGCTTCGCGACGGCGCCGCTCGTCGTCGAAGGCTGCATCATGATGCGCAAGTGCCACCTGAACACGTGCCCGGTCGGCGTCGCGACGCAGGATCCGGTGCTGCGTGCGAAGTTCAAGGGCCAGCCCGAGCACGTCGTGAACTACTTCTTCTTCGTCGCCGAGGAAGTGCGCGAGATCATGGCGCAGCTCGGCGTCGCGAAGTTCGACGACCTGATCGGCCGCGCCGACCTGCTCGACACCCGCAAGGGCATCGAGCACTGGAAGGCGAAGGGCCTCGACTTCTCGCGCGTGTTCTACCAGCCGGAAGAATGCGAGGACGTCGCGCCGCGTCACGTCGACGTGCAGGATCACGGCCTCGAGCGTGCGCTCGACCACGTGCTGATCGAGAAGGCGAAGGCCGCGATCGAGAACGGCGAGCATGTGTCGTTCATCCAGCCGGTGCGCAACGTGAACCGGACGGTCGGCGCGATGCTGTCGGGTGTGATCGCGAAGAAGCACGGCCACGACGGCCTGGCCGACGATGCGGTGCACATCCAGCTGAAGGGCACGGCCGGCCAGAGCTTCGGCGCGTTCCTCGCGAAGGGCGTGACGCTCGACCTCGTCGGCGACGGCAACGACTACGTCGGCAAGGGCCTGTCGGGCGGCCGGATCATCATCCGCCCGACCAACGACTTCCGCGGCAAGTCCGAGGAAAACATCATCTGCGGCAACACGGTGATGTACGGCGCGATCGAAGGCGAATCGTTCTTCCGCGGCGTGGCGGGCGAGCGCTTCTGCGTGCGCAACTCGGGTGCGACGGCAGTCGTCGAAGGCACGGGCGACCACGGTTGCGAATACATGACGGGCGGCACGGTCGTCGTGCTCGGCGAGACCGGGCGCAACTTCGCGGCCGGCATGTCGGGCGGTCTCGCGTACATCTACGATCCGGAAGGCACGTTCGCGGCGAAGTGCAACAAGTCGATGGTCGCGCTCGAGCCGGTGCTGCAGCAGGCCGAGCAGGAGCGCACGGTCGACCGCGCGCTCTGGCACGAAGGCACGACGGACGAAGCGCTGCTCAAGGGGCTCGTCGAGCGTCATTTCCAGTTCACGGGTTCGCCGCGCGCGAAGTCGCTGCTGGAAAACTGGGACGCGGCGCGCCGCCAGTTCGTGAAGGTGTTCCCGCACGAATACAAGCGCGCGCTGGGCGAGATCGGTGCGAAGAAGGCGGCGAAGGAAGAACTGGCCGCCTGAGCGACGAACGACATAGCGAATGCCGCGCGCGCATGACTGCCGCGCGCGGCTCCCCCACCCGATACACCGAACAGAAGAGCACCTTATGGGCAAGGCAACCGGTTTTCTGGAGTTCGAACGCCGCCACGAGGCGTACGAAGCACCGCTCACGCGCGTGAAGCACTACAAGGAATTCGTCGCGGCACTGACCGACGCGGACGCGAAGGTCCAGGGCGCGCGCTGCATGGATTGCGGCATCCCGTTCTGCAACAACGGCTGCCCGGTCAACAACATCATTCCGGACTTCAACGATCTCGTTTACCGCCAGGACTGGCAGCAGGCGATCGAAGTCCTGCACTCGACCAACAACTTCCCGGAATTCACGGGCCGCATCTGCCCGGCGCCGTGCGAAGCCGCATGCACGCTCGGGATCAACGACGATCCGGTCGGCATCAAGTCGATCGAGCACGCGATCATCGACAAGGCCTGGGCGGAAGGCTGGGTGAAGCCGCTGCCGGCCGAGCACAAGACGGGCAAGAAGGTCGCGGTCGTCGGTTCGGGCCCCGCGGGCCTCGCCGCCGCGCAGCAGCTCGCGCGCGCGGGCCACGACGTGACGGTGTTCGAGAAGAACGACCGCGTCGGCGGCCTGCTGCGCTACGGGATTCCCGACTTCAAGCTCGAGAAGTGGCTGATCGACCGCCGCATGCGCCAGATGGAAGCGGAAGGCGTGACGTTCCGCACCAGCGTGTTCATCGGCAAGGATCCGCTGCCCGAGTCGATCGGCAGCCTCGCGAAGGAAACCATCTCGCCGGAAACCCTGAAGGAAGAGTTCGACGCGGTCGTGATCGCGGGCGGGTCGGAAACGCCGCGCGACCTGCCGGTGCCGGGCCGCGAACTCGCGGGTGTGCATTACGCGATGGACTTCCTGCCGCAGCAGAACCGCGTGAACGCGGGCGACAAGCTCGTCGACCAGCTGCTCGCGAAGGGCAAGCACGTGATCGTGATCGGTGGTGGCGACACGGGTTCGGACTGCGTCGGCACGTCGAACCGTCACGGCGCGAAGCAGGTCACGCAGTTCGAGCTGCTGCCGCAGCCGCCGGAAGAGGAAAACAAGCCGCTCGTATGGCCGTACTGGCCGATCAAGCTGCGCACATCGTCGTCGCACGAGGAAGGTTGCGAGCGCGACTGGGCCGTCGCGACGAAGCGTCTCGAAGGCAAGAACGGCAAGGTCGAGAAGCTGATCGCGGTGCGCGTCGAGTGGAAGGACGGCAAGATGCAGGAAGTGCCGGGTTCCGAGTTCGAAATGAAGGCCGACCTCGTGCTGCTCGCGATGGGCTTCACGCAGCCGGCAGCCCCCGTGCTCGAGGCATTCGGCGTCGCGAAGGATGCGCGCGGCAACGCGCGTGCGGCAACCGAAGGTGATCGTTCGTACTACACGTCGGTCGACAAGGTGTTCGCGGCGGGCGACATGCGCCGCGGCCAGTCGCTCGTGGTGTGGGCGATCCGCGAAGGCCGCCAGTGCGCACGCTCGGTCGATGCGTACCTGATGGGGCATTCGAACCTGCCGCGATAAGCTGAATCTCGCGAGCGGGTTTTGACGAAAGGCGGGCGTCCGGAAGGGCGCCCGCTTTTTTATGCGTGCGCCGGATGGCCGTTGCCGCTTAACATGCGCGAATCAGGGTTCAGGCGTTGGCCGGGCGACGGTCGAAGCCTGTTTCAGCCACGAACGTATCGCGCAGTCCATGTCTCGAGAAACCGCCCCGGAAATCACCCGACCGTGCTTGACGGACGACGGCCAGCGCGTCCAGCTGGACGAGGTCGTCGCGCTGCTGCTTTCGTTCGGCCGCGGTCTTCACGTCGAGGATCACGCATTCGTCGGACGGCAGCGGCCGATCGAAATCGAGCAACACATTGCCGACGCGATCCACGCCCGGGTGGCGCTCGAGGGCTTCGCCCAGTTCACCCCGAGCGACGACGTGCGGGGCACCCTTCCGCTCGCGGCGATGCGCGACATGGTGACGAGCCTCGTGCAGGCCGGCATTCCGCCGGTGTTCGCGTTCGTGTGCGACGAATTCTGGCTCACGTACTGGCGGTTGCACCGGATCGTCCAGGCGGCGCTGGGTGCCGACACCTACCTGTTGATGCCGGATTTCTGGGTATGGCACCTCCGCGCGAACGCGGGGCAGGCCGGCTGGAGCATGCATCGCGATGCGGGGGCGAGATCGCTGCTGCCGGACGGGCGCGCCGGCGCGCTGTCGCTGTGGATCCCGCTGACGCCCGTCGATTCGTCCACCGGTTGCGTGATGCTGCTGCCGAAGCATCGCGATCCCGACTATGGAACGGATCGCGTGTCGCAGGCCGAATTCGACGTGCGGGACATCCGCACGCTTCCCGGGCTCGCCGGCGACCTGATGATGTGGAGCCAGGCCGTGCTGCACTGGGGCAGCCGCGGCAGCCCGCTGTCGGACCTGCCGCGGATCAGCATGTCGATGGGCGTGCAGGTCGACAGCCTGGGCCCGCTGAATCCGCCGCTGCTGAAATCCGACGTGTTGCCGGATGCCGGATTGCGGCTCGAACTGATCGCCAAGTAGATCCTGCAGTACGAGCGATTCGCGTCGATCGAACCTGCCTGGGCGCATTTTGCGCGCGTCTTGCTCGCCAGCGGATTGTCCGGGCTGGTCTTTGATGTTCCGGCCGAATGGCGGCCTCGCTGACGCAACGAAGCGTGCCCGCGTCGTTCGGACAGGAGACCGCGAATAACCCGCTGATATCTTTCATTTTGTAATGTTCATTGCGAACTGTCATATCATGTCGCCCCTCGGGCCGCATTCGCGGTGGCTGCATGTGACTGACCCTATTTACAAGGACTCTGGATGGAAGCACTCGTGCAAGGGCTGATCGACGCCGTCAACGGCGTGTTGTGGAACTACGTGCTGATCGCGCTGCTGCTCGGCGTGGGCCTGTGGTTCACGCTGCGGTTCCGGATGATCCAGCTGAAGGCGCTGTTGCTCAGCGTGAAGCTGGTCGGCAGCAAGGGCGAGCCGGGCAGCATCTCGTCGTTCCAGGCGTTCGCGACCGGGCTCGCGAGCCGCGTCGGCACCGGCAACATCGCCGGCGTCGCGGTCGCGCTGACCGTCGGCGGGCCGGGCGCGATCTTCTGGATGTGGATGACGGCGCTGGTCGGGATGTCGTCCGCGTTCGTCGAGGCGACGCTCGCGCAGATCTTCAAGGTGTCGCATCCGGACGGCAGCTATCGCGGCGGCCCCGCGTACTACATCCAGACGGGCCTGCGCTCGCGCGGCTTCGGCGTGCTGTTCTCGCTGTCGCTGATCCTTGCGTTCGGCTTCGTGTTCAATGCGGTGCAGGCCAACGCGATCGCCGATGCGTTCGACACGTCGTTCGGCTGGAGCCGCGCGACGGTCGGTCTCGGGCTCGTGCTGCTGACCGCGCCGATCATCTTCGGCGGGATTCGCCGGATCGCGGCGGTTGCGCAGGTGATCGTGCCGCTGATGGCGATCGGCTACCTCGCGCTGGCGGTCTATGCGGTCGCGACGCATATTGCGCTGGTGCCGGGCGTGATCGCGCTGATCGTGAAGAGCGCGTTCGGTCTCGAACAGGCGGCGGGTGGCCTGACGGGCTATGCGGTCAGCCAGGCGGTCGCGATGGGCGTGAAGCGCGGGCTGTTCTCGAACGAGGCCGGCATGGGCAGCGCGCCGAATGCGGCGGCAACGGCCAGCACGCGGCATCCGGTCGTGCAGGGGCTGATCCAGATGCTCGGCGTGTTCGTCGACACGATCGTGATCTGCAGCGCGACCGCCTTCGTGATCCTGCTGTCGGGCCAGTACGAACTCGGCACCGGCATGGAAGGCGCGGCGCTCACGCAGCGCTCGATCGCGAGCCACGTCGGCGACTGGGGCGGCATCTACATGGCGTTCGCGATCTTCTTCTTCGCGTACTCGTCGGTGATCGGCAACTACGCGTATGCGGAAGGCAACGTCGAGTTCATCACGAAGCGGCGCGGCGTGCTGCCGCTGTTCCGCGTCGCGGTGCTCGCGATGGTGATGTTCGGCAGCGTCGGGCAACTGCCGCTCGTGTGGGCGATGGCCGATACGAGCATGGGGCTGATGGCGATCATCAACCTGATCGCGATCCTCGCGCTCGGCAAGTACGCGCACGCGGCCTGGCGCGACTATCGCCGCCAGCGCGCGGCAGGCGTGGCCGATCCGGTGTTCACGCGCAACACGATTCCGGAGCTCGCGAACGTGCTGCCGACCGACGTGTGGGGCGAGCATGGCCCGCTGCCGCAACGTCCGGCCGCGGCTGATCCGGCGCGCGCGCCGCGCGCGGTGGCGAGCGAGTCATGAACGGCGACCGGCTGCGCGTGTTCGTCGCGCTGATGCCCGATGCGGCATCGCGCGACGCGCTGCACGCGTTGCCGGTTACCCGGGGCGCGCGGCGTCCGCTGCCCGCGCAACTGCATGTGACGCTCGCGTTCGTCGGCGCGATCGAACGGGCGTGTTGCGACGCGCTGGCCGCGTGCCTGCCGGCGCTCGCGGCCGCGCACGCACTGCCGTTGATGCCGGTCGAACGGATCGCGTGGTGGCCGAGCCTGCCGCGCGCGCGGCTGATCGTCGCCGAGCTGGCGGCCGAACCGGCGTGCGCGGCGTTGAATGTCGCGCTGTCGGCGAAGCTGCGCGAACTCGGCGTGCCGGCTGACCGGCGGCCGTTCCGCCCGCACGTGACGCTCGCGCGGCTGCCGCACGATGCGGTCGGGCAGCCGGCGCACGGCGGTGCGGTGAAGCGGCCGGTCGCGCTGCGGTTCGACGCGCTCACGCTGTTCGAAAGCCGGCTGTCGCACGAAGGCGTGTCGCATCGGCCGATCGTGTCGGCGCCGATTGCGCGGGCGGACGGTGAGGCGGGCGGCCAGGCGGCGCAGTGAGCGGCTTGTGAGCCGCGTTGTGATTGCCGGCCGCCATGTGTATCGCGTCTGCGCATCGCGTCGACGATATCGTCGGGCCTACCGGGCCTACCGGGCCTACCGGGCCTACCGGGCCTACCGGGCCTACCGGACGTAGCGCGCGAGCGTCAACCCCGACAGATCGATCTCCGGTTCTCGCCCCGTGACGAGATCCGCCACCACCTTCCCCGAACCCATCGACATCGCCCAGCCCGTCGAGCCGTGGCCGACGTTCAGCCAGAGTCCGTCGATCCCGCTCGCGCCCAGCAGCGGCGGCCCGTCGGGCGTCATCGGCCGGCGGCCGACCCAGAAGCGCGCCGACGCCCGATCGGCCGCGTGCGGGAACCAGTCGTCGAGCACCTTCATCAGCGTATCGAGCGCCTGCTGGCGCAGCGCGGCGTGCCGGTTGCCGAGTTCCGCGGTACCCGCGACGCGCAGCGTCGGGCCGAAACGCGTGATCGCCGTCTTCAGCGATTCGTCCATCAGCGCGGCGTGTGGCGATTTTTCGTCGTCGACGACGGCGAGCGTCGCCGAGTAGCCCTTCACCGGATACAGCGGTACGTCGATGCCATGCGGCCGCAGCAGGCCGGCGCTGTCGACACCGAGCGCGACGACGATCGCATCGGCGGCGAGCCGCACGTCGCGGTGCTGGCCGCCGGGGTTCGATGCGCGCGGATTCGGTCCGCCATCCTCGTCGCCGGTGCCGACGATCCGCACGCCGCGCACCCGGCCGGCTTCAACGTCGAGCGCCCGCACTTCCGTGCGAAAGCGGAACGTCACGCCGCTGGCTTCGCACAGTGCCCGCAGTTCGCGCGTGAAGCGTGCGCAGTCGCCGGCTTCGTCGTCGGGCAGGTAGATGCCGCCGACGGGCGCCTGCCGCGCCCAGCGCAGGCCCGGTTCGATCGCCGTGCAGCCGGCCGCGTCGAGTTCGCGGAACGCGATGCCGGCGTCGCGCAGCACCTTCAACGCGGGCTGCACCATCTCGACGTCGAACGCGCAGCGCAGCAGTTGCAGATAGCCGCGGCTCGCGCCGTAGTCGAACGGATGGCGGTCGCGAAACGCGTGCAGGCACGCGCGGCTGTAATACGCGATGCGTTGCATCCGCTGCTTGTTCACGCGGAACCGCTCGAATTCGCATTCGCGCAGCCAGCGCGCGATCCAGCGCCACTGCGCGGCGTCGAGCGTCGGCCGGAAGATCAGCGGCGAAGCGGGCTTGAACAGGTACTTGAGGATCTTGCCGGGCATCCCGGGCGCGGCCCACGGCGTCACGTAGCCGGGGGCGATCACGCCCGCGTTGCCGAGGCTCGTCGCCTGCGCGACATCGGCTTCGCGTTCGATCACGGTGACGTCGCAGCCTGCTTCGCGCAGGTGCCAGGCCGTGGTGACGCCGATCACGCCGGCGCCGAGAACGATCACATGCATGCGGTTTCCCGAACGAAGAAGTCGCTCACGACGCGACGGCAGGATCGTCGACGAGCGACTTGCCGCGCGTTTCCGGCAGCACGAGCGCGGCGACGATCACGAGCAGGTAGCCGCCGCCGGCCACGAGGCCGATCGCCTTTACGAGCGACATCGACTGCGACAGCGCGCCGACGAGAATCGGGAAGAACGAGCCGAGCCCGCGCCCGAGGTTGTAGCAGAAGCCCTGGCCCGAGCCGCGGATCGCGCCCGGATACAGCTCCGACAGATAAGCGCCGACGCCCGCGAAGATCCCCTGCACGACGATGCCGAGCGGGAAGCCGAGCAGCAGCATCGCGGTGTCGGTGATCGGCAGCATCGTGTACGCCATGCCGAGCGAGAACGAGCCGATCGCGAACAGGATGAACGACGCGCGGCGGCCGAGCCGGTCGGACAGGATCGCGCCGACCACATAGCCGACGAACGAGCCGACGATCAGCACGACGAGATAGCCGCTCGTGTTGAACACCGACAGGTGGCGGACGGTTTTCAGGTAGGTGGGCAGCCACGTCGTGATCGCGTAGTAGCCGCCGAGCATCCCGGTGCACAGCGCGCTGCCGAACAGCGTTGCGCGCAGGTGCGGCGGCGAGAAGATCTCGAGGAAGTGGCCCGACACGCGGCCTTCGTCGCGCGCGCGGCGGGTGGCCGTGTAGATGTCCGGATCGCTGACGTTGCGGCGGATGTACAGGATCCACAGCGCGGGCAGGATGCCGATCCAGAAGCACGCGCGCCATGCGACCTGCTCGGGCAGCAGCGCGAAGAACGCCCAGTAGAGGACCGCGGCCGCGCCCCAGCCGAACGACCAGCTGCTCTGCACGGTGCCGACCGCTTTCCCGCGATGCTCGGGCGAGCGGATCGTCTCGGCCATCATGATCGTCACGACCGACCATTCGCCGCCGAAGCCGAAGCCCTGCAGCGTGCGCGTCGCGAGCAGCTGCCAGAACGAATGGGTGAAGCCGGACAGGCAGGTGAACAGCGCGAACGTCGCGATCGTCCACTGCAGCACGCGTACGCGGCCGTAGCGGTCGGCAAGGATGCCGGCGACCCAGCCGCCGAGCGCCGACGAGATCAGCGAGCTCGTCGCGATCATCCCGGCCTCGCTCTTCGTCATGCCCCAGGTGGCGATCAGCGTCGGAATCAGGAACGAATAGATCATGAAGTCGAACGCATCGACCGCGTAGCCGCCGAAGCCGGCGTACAGCGTCCTGCGCTCGCGCGTCGACAGCTCGTTGAACCACTGGAATGCCTGCATGCTTGCCGCCCCCTCTTTTGTCTCGTCTCGCGCTGCCGTCTGGCGGCTATTTTACGGGCGGGATGCGGGGTGCCAAAAAGGTGAGTGCCGGTGCGTGGCGGCGCGGTGAACGGCGAGGGCGGAGGGTGTTCGTCCGGGGAACGCGTGATGGCCGATCCGATCGCGCCTGGGCGACAGGCATGCCCGGGCAACGGCGACGGTCCACGCGCCAGCACGGCGCGCAGGCACGTGCTTCAGAGCGTCAGGCCACCGTCGACATGCACGACCTGCCCGGTGATCTGCCGCGCGGCGTCCGACAGCAGGAACGCGATCAGCGCGGCCACATCGTCGGGTTCGGCGATCCGGCCGAGCGGTGTCGCCTGTTCGGCCTGCGCCCATGCGGCGGCATTGCCGGCGCTCGGCCCGTGGTCCTTGCGCGTGAAGCCGGGCGCGACCGCGTTGACGGTGATGCCGCGGGCGGCGAATTCGGCGGCGGCGGAGCGCACGAGCGATTCGAGCGCGGCCTTCGCCGCGGCGGTGGCCGCGAACGGCGCGTCGGCGCGGTAGCGGTGCGCGACGAACGAGCTGACCGCGACGATCCGCGGCGCAACCGACGCTTCGAGCAGCGGCCGCGCGCGGCCCGCGAGCGCGGAGAACGCGCCGGGCATCGCCGCGAAGGCCGACGCGAGCGCATCCGCGGAAAGACCGGAAAAGGATTGCCGCGCGGCGAAGCCGGCATTGGCGATGAGATGATCGAGCCCGCCGAAGTGCGTGGCGGTCGCCTCGACGAGCGACGCGGCGACGCCCGGCTCACCGAGATCGCCGGTAAGCGTGACGCACGCCGCGCCGGCCGCCGTGCATGAGCGAGCAACTTCGGTGAGCCGTGCGCGCGCCGCTTCGTCCGCGCCGCGCGCGTGCAGCGCCAGCGCGATACCGGGTGCCGCAAGCCGCCGCGCGAGCGCCGCGCCGATCCCGGAACCCGCGCCGGTGATCAGCGCGATCCGTGCGGTGTGCGCGGCGCGTGCGCTCAAGCCGCGACCTTGTCGCTGTCGTTCACGCGCTCGACGTTGATCGTGCCGACGTGGAACGCGGCCAGCGATTCGCGGTGCGCGATGCTGACGATCGCGGCCTTCGGCAGCCGTTCGGCGAACAGGTGGTACAGGCGCGCTTCGTTGTCGGCGTCGAGCGCGCTGGTCGCTTCGTCGAGGAACAGGAAGTCGGGCTTGTGCAGCAGCACGCGCGCGCCGGCCAGGCGCTGCTGTTCGCCCGGCGACAGCACGCGGGTCCAGTGCGCGGTTTCGTCGAGGCGGTCGACGTAATCCTCGAGGCGGCATGCGCGCAGCGCGTCGCGGCAGGCTTCGTCGCTGAACGCGTCGGCCGTCGCCGGATAGGTGAGCGCAGCCTTCAGCGTGCCGATCGGCAAGTAGCTCGTCTGCGGCACGAACATCATCCGCGCGCCGACCGGCGCATCGATCGCGCCGTCGCCGAACGGCCACAGGCCCGCGAGCGCGCGCATGAACGTGCTCTTGCCGGAACCCGACTTGCCGATCACGAGCCAGCGCGAGCCGGGCTCGATCGTGACGCTGCCGATGTTCGCGAGCGCGTTGCCGTTCGGCAGCGCGAGCTTGAGCGACGACGTCGACAGTTTCGCGCCGTCGACGTAATGCAGGTTGATGCCGCCGTGCTCGGTCGCGGGCGACAGGCTTTCCTTCAGGTGCGACGTGCTCATCACGCGCTTGAATTCGCGCAGACGGTTGACGGTGGCGCGCCATTCGACGAGGGTCGAGTAACTGTTGATGAACCACGAGAACGAATCGCTGACGGTGCCGAACGCGGACGAGATCTGCATCAGCACGCCGAACGAGAACGCACCCGCGAAATAGCGCGGCGCGGCGACGACGAGCGGGAAGATGATCGCGATCTGCCCGTAGAAGCTCAGCACGAACGTGAGCCGCTTCGTGTACTTCATCACGCGCCACCAGTTGTCGCGGATGCGCATGAAGAGGTTTTGCGCGTTGCCGGTCTCGGTCTTCTCGCCGTCGTAGAACGCGATCTGCTCGGCGTTCTCGCGCACGCGGATCAGCCCGAAGCGGAAGTCGGCCTCGACGCGCTGCTGCTGGTAGTTGATCGACACGAGCGGATGGCCGACCTTCTGGATGATCAGCGAGCCGACCACCGCGTACAGCGCGGCCGCCCACACCATGTAGCCGGGAATCGCGATCGGCGTCGCGCCGAGCGAAATCGTCAGCGCGCCGGCGAGCGACCACAGGATCGTGATGAACGACACGAGCGTGACGACCGTCGACAGCAGGTCGAGCGACAGCGCGAGCGTGGTCGTCGCGAACGACTGGAGGTCGTCGGTGATCCGCTGGTCGGGGTTGTCGGCGAGACGGTCACGCTCGATCCGGTAGAACGCGCGATCGCCGAGCCACTGGCCGAGAAAGCGGTCGGTGAGCCACTGGCGCCAGCGGAAGCCGAGCATCTGCCGCAGGTAGCGGCCGTACACGGCGAGGATGATGAAGGCGAACGCGAGCGCGGAGAACTGCATCAGCAGGTTCGGGAAGTCGTGGACGTCCTTCGACTGCAGCGCGTTGTAGAACTCCGCGTTCCACTTGTTCAGCCGGACGTTGATCCAGACCACGCAGAGGTTGATCGCGATGATCGTGACCAGCAGGCCCCACGCGATTTTCCATTCGGACGATACCCAGTAGGGCTTGATGAGGCTCCATGCGGATACCGGGCGCTCGTCCTGCGGCGCGTCGGAGGCGGAGCGGACGGGATCGATCGATTGGGTCATGTGCTTCCTGATGAGTAGCCGGCGCGCGGGCCGGGCGAAGCCGGGCGCGCGCCGCGATACGGCATGCCGGGACGCGGCGCCGACTGACGGCGGGCGTCCGGATGGTCGCCCGCGCGTCTTAAACGGCACTTAAGGCCGGCGGTGACGCGGCAACCGGCCGCTCGCGCGGCCGGCCTGCGGGCATTGTGCCAGAGCGGCGCGGCACGTCGGCGAATTTGCCGCAAGGGGGACAGTTTGCGGCGCTTTCCGCTTTTATGGTCTAATGGCCGACGACGAAACAGGGGTGCTTCGTGGCGCGGCCGGCAGATGTTCCGGGCAGCGCGATGAGGCTGAGAAAGACCCTTCGCACCCGATCCGGGTAATACCGGCGAGGGAAGTTTCTGATCCCGCCGGGTCGCGCTGGCTGCCATCCCACATGGTCAGCGCCCTTGTCCCGCCCGGCCGGCCTTTGCTGCCGGTTTCGTCCTTTTGGGTACGCGCCTTGCGCGTTACGGAAGGAATGATGACCGCACAATCTTCAGTCTTTTGCATGGTTCCCGGCCCGATGCCGCGTGCGTCCGCATGCGGCGGCGCGTGCGCGTCGACGCTCGTCGTGCGTGCTCGCGCGGAGGGCGCGCGATGAACGCCCGGGATTCCCGACCCGATTTCGCGGTGCTCGGCGGCGGCCTCGTCGGCCGCCTGATCGCCTGGCGGCTCGCGGGCGACGGGCATCGCGTCGCGCTTTACGAGCGCGGCGGCCCGGACGGCGAGCAGTCGGCCGCATGGATCGCGGCCGCGATGCTCGCGCCGCTCGCGGAAGCGGCGAGCGCGGAGCTGCTGATCACCGAGCTGGGTGCCGCGTCGCTCGCGCGCTGGCCGCAGTGGCTCGCGGAACTGCCCGAACCCGTCTTCTTCCAGCAGCACGGCACGCTCGTCGTCTGGCACCACGCCGATCGCGCCGAGGCGCCGCTGTTCGAGCGGCGCGTGCGCGCGAACGCGCCGGCCGACCTGTTCGACCGCGGTTTCGTGACGCTCGCCGGCGCGCAGGTCGACGCGGCCGAGCCCGTGCTCGCGGGCCGCTTCGCGCGCGGCCTGCTGTTGCCGAACGAAGGCCAGCTCGACAATCGCCAGGCGCTGCGCGCGCTCGCGGCCGGCCTCGTCGAGCGCGGCGTCGACCTGCACTGGCACGTCACCATCGACGATGCGAACCTGCCCGCCGCGCATTTCACGATCGATTGTCGCGGGCTCGGCGCGAAATCCGCGCTGCCCGCGTTGCGCGGCATCCGTGGCGAAGTCGCGCGCGTGCGTGCGCCCGGCATCGGGCTCACCCGGCCCGTGCGGCTGCTGCATCCGCGCTACCCGCTGTACATCGCGCCGAAGCAGGACGATCTCTATGTGATCGGCGCGACCGAGGTGGAGGGCGAGGACATGTCGCCCGTCAGCGTGCGCTCCGCGCTCGAACTGCTGAGCGCGGCGTTCTCCGTGCATCCGGCGTTCGGCGAGGCGCGCATCCTCGAACTCAATGCGCAGTGCCGGCCGACGCTGCCCGATCATCGCCCGGCGGTGATCTGGGACGGCGCGTCGACGCTCGCCGTCAACGGCCTGTACCGGCACGGCTTCATGATCGCGCCGGAAGTCGCGCACGCGGCGGTCGCGGTTGCCGAAGCCGCGCTCGGCGGCGCGTTCGGCGATGCCGATGCGTTCGCCGCGTGGCGCGACGCCGAGCGCTGGCCGACGCTCCTTCATCACTGCAACGACGCGCGCCAGCCGGCCTGACGCGCGCTGCCGACCGAATTCGACGAAGCCCCATGGACATCCAGATCAACCAACAGAACCTGACGTTGCCCGACGGCGCAACGGTGGCCGACGCGCTTGCCGCGTACGGCGCGCGTCCGCCGTACGCGGTCGCGCTGAACGGCAACTTCGTCGCGCGCACGCAGCACGCGGCGCGCGCACTCGCGGCGGGCGACAAGCTCGACGTCGTGCACCCGGTCGCGGGCGGCTGAGCGCCGCCGCGTTGTTCACGCTTCGTCCCCGCTCTTTCAGGAAAACGACATGACGTCCCTCACCTCCGCCGACGCGTTGACGCTGTACGGCGAAACCTTCGCAAGCCGCGTGTTGCTCGGCACGTCGCGCTATCCGTCGCTGCAGTCGCTGTCCGATTCGATCGCCGCGTCGCGTCCCGGGATGGTGACGGTCGCGCTGCGCCGCCAGATGACCGGCGGCACGGCCGAAGCCGGCTTCTTCGACCTGCTCAAGCGCCACGCGGTGCCGCTGCTGCCGAACACGGCCGGCTGCCAGACCGTCGCCGAAGCCGTGACGACCGCGCACATGGCGCGCGAGGTCTTCGACACCGACTGGATCAAGCTCGAACTGATCGGCGACGACTACACGCTGCAGCCCGACCCGGTCGGCCTGATCGAAGCGGCCGCGCAACTGGTCAAGGACGGTTTCAAGGTGCTGCCGTACTGCACCGAGGATCTGGTGATCGGCCGGCGCCTGCTCGACGTCGGCTGCGAGGCGCTGATGCCGTGGGGCGCGCCGATCGGCACGGGCAAGGGCGTCGTGAACCCGTACGGCCTGCGCGTGCTGCGCGAGCGGCTGCCGGACGTGCCGCTGATCGTCGACGCGGGGCTCGGCGTGCCGTCGCATGCGTGCCAGGTGATGGAGTGGGGCTTCGACGGCGTGTTGCTGAACACGGCCGTGTCGCAGGCCACGCATCCCGAGATCATGGCGCGGGCGTTTGCGCAGGGCGTCGAGGCCGGCCGTGCCGCCTATCTCGCCGGGCCGATGGATGCGCGCGAGACCGCCCATGCGAGCACGCCGGTCGTCGGGATGCCGTTCTGGCACCAGGACGGAGGCGGCGCATGAGCGCGCGTTTCGCCGATGCATTCTGGCCGCCGGCCGACGAACTGGCCGAAGCGGCCGAACGGATTCGCGCGCGGCTCGGCGACTGGCCGCGCGGGGCGGCGCCGTGGCGGCTCTGCGTCGCGGTGCCCGATGTGCCGGCCGATGGCGACGTGCTGATCGTCTCGGCTGGCGACCGCGCCGCGCAGGCGCGCGTGTCGGCCGCGTCGCGGCCCGCGGCGCCGGGCGCCGTCGCGATCGAATTCGACGAGCAGGGCGCCGTGTTTCACACGGCGGGCGCGCGTTACGCGCTCGACGCCGCGCATCCGCTCGGGGACGACTGGATCGCCGCGCTCGCGGCGTTCCTCGATTGCGGCTTTGCGTCGATCGACGCGCTGGTGCTGGCGCTGGCCTGGCGCGACGGCGATGAAACCCGCGCCGCCGATGCGTGGCCGGTCGACGCCGCGCGGTTTCCGCGGATCGCCGGGCTGCCGGCCGCGCCCGAACCCGCGTTCGCGCCGTGTCCCGCGCAACTCGGCCTGTATCCGGTCGTGCCGGACGCCGAATGGGTCGAGCGTGTGCTCGATTGCGGCGTGCGAACCGTGCAACTGCGTGTGAAAGGCGCGACGCCGGACACCTTGCGGCGGGAAATCGCCCGCGCGGTCGCGGCCGGGCGCCGCTATTCCGATGCGCGCGTGTTCATCAACGATCACTGGCAGATCGCTGCAGAAGAGGGGGCGTACGGCGTTCATCTGGGCCAGGAGGATCTCGAGACGGCCGATCTGGCCGCGATCGCGCGCGCGGGCCTGCGGCTCGGACTTTCGAGCCACGGTTATTACGAAATGTTGCGGGCATTGCACGAGCACCCGAGCTATCTCGCGCTCGGCCCCGTGTACGCGACCGCGACCAAGGCCGTTGTTGCGCCGCCACAGGGCCTCGCGCGGATCACCCGCTATGCGCGCTTCGCGGGCACCCAGGCGCCGCTCGTCGCGATCGGCGGGGTGGGGCTCGACGCGCTGCCGGGCGTGCTGGCAACGGGCGTCGGCAGTGTCGCGGTCGTCAGTGCGGTGACGGGTGCGACCGACTATCGGGCTGCCATTGCTGCATTGCAGCAATGCTTTCCCGGACAATTTGACAATCGTTGACCGCAGGGCCCGGAACGGCTTCACGACATCATTCCAATGCAGGCCCTATAATTCGGCGTTCTGCGTAAAAGGACTGTCAGCTCCGTGAGCCCCACTCCTACCGAGACACTGCTGGAACTTCGCGACGTCGACTTTGGCTACGGCGACCGCCTCGTCCTGTCCAACCTGAACCTGCGCTTCGGGCGTGGGCAGGTGGTTGCGGTCATGGGCGGGTCGGGTTGCGGCAAGACGACCGTGCTGCGCCTGATCGGCGGCCTTGTGCGTGCGCGCCGAGGCCAGGTGCTGTTCGACGGCGCCGATGTCGGCGCGCAAACGCGCGACGGCCTGTACGCGCTGCGCCGCAAGATGGGCATGCTGTTCCAGTTCGGCGCGCTGTTCACCGACATGTCGGTGTTCGAGAACGTCGCGTTCGCGCTGCGCGAGCACACCGACCTGCCCGAAGACCTGATCCGCGACCTCGTGCTGATGAAGCTCAACGCGGTCGGGCTGCGCGGCGCGCGTGACCTGATGCCGTCCGAGGTGTCGGGCGGGATGGCGCGCCGCATCGCACTGGCACGCGCGATCGCGCTCGATCCGCAGCTCATCATGTACGACGAGCCGTTCGCGGGCCTCGATCCGATCTCGCTCGGCATCACCGCGAACCTGATCCGCACGCTGAACCAGGCGCTGGGCGCCACGTCGATCCTCGTCACGCACGACGTGCCGGAATCGTTCGCGATCGCCGACTACGTGTATTTCCTGGCCAACGGCGGCGTGCTCGCGCAGGGCACGCCCGACGAGCTGCGCGCGTCGACCGATCCGAGCGTGCGGCAGTTCATCGACGGCGCGCCGGACGGCCCGTTCAAATTTCATTACACGAGCCCGCCGCTCGCAGCGGATTTCGGCCTCGGCGGAGGGCGCGCATGATCAGCGCGATCGGACGTTACGTCATCGGCGGTCTCGAACGCGCGGGCTACGGCACGCGGCTGTTCGTGCGCCTCGTGCTGGAATTCTTCCCGCTGCTGCGCCGGCCGCGGCTGGTCACGAAGCAGATCCACTTCCTCGGCAACTATTCGTTCGTGATCATTGCCGTGTCGGGGCTGTTCGTCGGCTTCGTGCTCGGCCTGCAGGGCTATTACACGCTGAACCGCTACGGTTCCGAGCAGGCGCTCGGTCTGCTGGTCGCGCTGTCGCTCGTGCGTGAGCTCGGGCCGGTCGTCACCGCGCTGCTGTTCGCGGGACGTGCGGGCACGTCGCTCACGGCCGAGATCGGTCTGATGAAAGCCGGCGAACAGCTCACCGCGCTCGAGATGATGGCGGTGGACCCGATCAAGAACGTGATCGCGCCGCGCATGTGGGCGGGCATCATCGCGATGCCGCTGCTGGCGGCGATCTTCAACGCGGTCGGCGTGCTCGGCGGTTACTTCGTCGGCGTCGTGCTGATCGGCGTCGATCCGGGCGCGTTCTGGTCGCAGATGCAGGGCGGCGTGCAGGTCTGGGCCGACGTCGGCAACGGCGTGATCAAGAGCATCGTGTTCGGGTTCGCCGTGACCTTCATTGCGCTGTATCAAGGGTATGAAGCGAAGCCCACGCCCGAGGGCGTGTCGCGCGCGACCACCAAGACGGTCGTGTTCGCGTCGCTCGCCGTACTCGGCCTCGATTTCCTGCTGACCGCGCTGATGTTCAGCTAAGCCTCAGCCAAGCCAAATTTTGGGATGACGATGAAAAAGACTGCTCTCGACTTCTGGGTCGGCCTGTTCGTGGTGGTGGGCTTCCTTGCGGTGCTGTTCCTGGCGCTCAAGGTCGGCAACATGAGCTCGCTGTCGTTTCAGCCGACCTATTCGGTGAGGATGAAATTCGACAATATCGGCGGGCTGAAGCCGCGCGCGGCCGTGAAGAGCGCGGGCGTCGTGGTCGGCCGCGTGAAGTCGATCGGCTTCGACACGAATACGTACCAGGCGCTTGTCACGATCGATGTCGACGGCCAGTATCAGTTCCCGAAGGATTCGTCGGCGAAGATCCTGACGTCGGGCCTGCTCGGCGAGCAATATATCGGCCTGGATCCGGGCGGTGACACCGAAATGCTGAAGTCGGGCGATACGATCACGATGACGCAATCGGCGATCGTGCTCGAGAACCTGATCGGCCAGTTCCTGTACAGCAAGGCCGCCGATGCGGGCGGGGCGAAGCCGGCAGCCGGTGCCTCGGCCGCCGCGCCCGCACCGGTGGCGGTGCCGGCGTCGGCGGTGTCCGGTTCGGCCGGCCAATAACCACACGAGAGAAAACAAGAGGGAATGACCATGCAGACGATCCGCATCAGGCAGGCCGGGCTGGCGGTAGCGGCAGTCGCCGCGTTGAGCGGCTGCGCGACCGTGCAGACGCCGACCAAGGGCGATCCGCTCGAAGGCTTCAACCGGTCGATGTACAAGTTCAACGACACGGTCGACACGTATGCGCTGAAGCCGGTCGCGAAGGGCTACCAGTACGTGGTGCCGCAGCCGGTGCGCGACAGCGTGACAAACTTCTTCTCGAACATCGGCGACGTCTACATCGCGGCGAACAACATCGTGCAGCTGCGCATTGCCGACGGCGTCGGCGACATCATGCGCGTCGTGATCAACACGGTGTTCGGCGTCGGCGGCCTGTTCGACGTCGCGACGATCGCGAAGCTGCCGAAGCACACGGCCGACTTCGGGATCACGATGGGCCGCTACGGCATGCCGTCGGGCCCGTACCTCGTGCTGCCGCTGCTCGGCCCGAGCACGCTGCGCGACACGGCGGGCCTGGGCGTCGACTACGTCGGCAACCCGCTCACGTACGTGAAGCCGGATGGCCTGAGCTGGGGCCTGTTCGGCGTCAATCTCGTCAACACGCGTTCGAACCTGCTCGGCGCGGGCGACGTGCTGGATGCCGCGGCGCTCGACAAGTATTCGTTCGTCCGTAACGCGTACCTGCAACGCCGCCAGATGCTGATCAGCAACGCGCGCGGCGAGGCGGCCGCGACGTCGAGCAACGATGCGCTGCCGAAGTACGACCTGCCGGAAGACGGCGCGGCACCGGCGGCAGCCGGCGCGGCCGGTGCGGCGGGCGCAGCGGCGGTGGGCGGTGCAACGGCGCCGGCGGGCGCATCGGGCGCGGCGGTGGCCGCGCCGGCTTCGGGCACGGCCGAATCGCCGAACCCGGCCAGCGAGACGAACGTGCCGGCGATGCAGGTGGCGCCGCCGTCGCCGGGCGGGTTCCGGTTCCCGAGCATCCGGCTGCACTGACGGATTTACATTCGTTACAGCCGGAAACGATTCAGTCGGTAGCGTATGCGAACTTGCGCGTAAGCTACCTGCTCCAACCTTCGCATCGACTCATTCATGCAGGCCACTATGATGAAAAAACTGTTCCTGATCCCCGTTTTCGCGGCGCTGTTCTCGTTCGGTAGCGCAGCCCACGCGCAAGTCGACCAGTCGAACCCGCAGGCGCTGATCAAGACGGCGACGCAGCAGGTGCTCGACGAAGTCAAGCAGCAGACGATCAAGCAGGGCGACACCAACCGCATCATCACGATCGTCAACAAGGACATCCTGCCGTACACCGATTTCCGCCGCACCACGCAGCTCGCGATGGGCCGCAACTGGCGCACCGCGACGGCCGAGCAGCAGCAGCAGGTTCAGGAGCAGTTCAAGCTGCTGCTGATCCGCACGTACTCGGGTGCGCTGGCGCAGCTGAAGCCGGACCAGCAGATCCAGTACCCGCCGTTCCGTGCCGATCCGGCCGATACCGATGTCGTGGTCAAGACGGTCGCGATGAACAACGGCCAGCCGGTCCAGATCGATTACCGCCTGTACAAGACGGCGAACGGCTGGAAGGTGTATGACCTGAACGTGCTCGGCGCGTGGCTGATCCAGACGTACCAGCAGCAGTTCAACGAGAAGATCCAGCAAAGCGGCGTGGAAGGCCTGATCCAGTTCCTCACGCAGCGCAACCAGCAACTTGCCGCCGGCAAGCAAGCGTCGTGAGCGGCTTCGAAGCCGGCTCCTCGCTGACCGTCGCGAGCGCGAAGTCTGCGCTCGCGGACGGTCTTGCGCGCATCGGCGCGGGCGCGACCGCCGTCGATTGCGCGGCGCTGACGCAGTTCGATTCGTCCGCGCTCGCCGTGCTGCTCGCATGGCAACGTGCCGCCAAAGCGCGCGGCGCGACCCTCGACATCCACAATCTCCCCCCGAAGCTCGCCAGCCTCGCGCGCGCGTACGGCGTCGACGCGCTCATCGACGGCACCGGGCGACATTGACCCTGTCCGACCGGAGCCTGCCGCGCCGCCCGGCGCGCGCAAGCTTCAGGCCGCGTGCCTCCGGCACCGGCTCCCCCAGCCGGTTTGCCCTATAATCAAGCGTTTTGCGGGGCAGCCAATCGGCGTCCGGCCCCCATTTTCATACGCAGCAAGCACAGAATAGGCGTCGCGGCCCTGGCGTCGCGCACAGTCATGTCAGCCATAGAAATCCGTCACGTCAAGAAGCGCTACAAGTCGCTTCAGGCGCTCAAGGGCGTCAGCCTGTCGGTCGAGGAAGGCGAGTTTTTCGGTCTGCTCGGCCCCAACGGCGCAGGCAAAACCACGCTCATCAGTATCCTCGCCGGGCTCGCCCGGGCCGACGAAGGCAGTATCTCGGTGCGTGGTCACGACGTCGTCAAGGACTTCCGTGGCGCGCGCCGCGCACTCGGCGTCGTGCCGCAGGAACTCGTGTTCGATCCGTTCTTCACCGTCCGCGAGACGCTGCGGATCCAGTCCGGCTATTTCGGGCTACGCCGCAACGACGACTGGATCGACGAAGTGATGGCCAATCTCGACCTCACCGAGAAGGCCGACGCGAACATGCGCGCGCTGTCGGGTGGCATGAAGCGCCGCGTGCTGGTCGCGCAGGCGCTCGTGCACCGGCCGCCGGTGATCGTGCTCGACGAACCGACCGCCGGCGTCGACGTCGAACTGCGCCAGACGTTGTGGAAATTCATCTCGCGGCTGAATCGCGAGGGCCACACGATCGTGCTGACCACCCATTACCTCGAGGAAGCCGAGTCGCTGTGCGACCGCATCGCGATGCTGCGCCGTGGCGAAGTGGTTGCGCTCGACCGCACCGACGCGCTGCTGCGCCGCTTCGCGGGGCTGCAGCTGTACCTGCGCCTCGCGACCGGCGCATTGCCGTCCGAGCTGCGCGGGCTGGAGTCCGATCCGGCCGCCCGCGCGCCGGGCGAGCATCTGCTGCGCCTGACGAGCTACGACGATGTCGAGCGTATCCTCGCGCAATGCCGCGCGGCGGGCTGCACGTTCGACGAGATCGAGGTCCGCAAGGCCGACCTCGAAGATGTGTTCGTCCAGGTGATGAACGGAGCAGACGTCATCGAGGGATTGGCATGAATCAACAACCCCCACGCGAACTGCGTTCGCTGCCCCCCGAGGGGGCGCCCGCCACTCTTGGGGCGGCCCGGCGAGTGTCGGGAAGCGGGTTTCAAACGCTGTTCTACAAGGAACTGCTGCGTTTCTGGAAGGTGTCGTTCCAGACGGTGTGCGCACCGATCGTCACGGCGCTGCTGTATCTGACGATCTTCGGCCACGCGCTGTCGGGCCGCGTCGAGGTGTATCCGGGCGTCGAGTACGTGAGCTTTCTCGTGCCGGGCCTCGTGATGATGAGCGTGCTGCAGAACGCGTTCGCGAACAGCTCGTCGTCGCTGATCCAGTCGAAGATCACCGGCAACCTCGTGTTCATGCTGCTGCCGCCGCTGTCGTACCGCGACATCTTCGGCGCGTACGTGCTTGCGTCCGTGGTGCGCGGCCTCGCGGTCGGCGCGGGCGTGTTCGTCGTGACGATCTGGTTTATCCCGATGCATTTCGCGGCGCCGCTGTTCATCATTGCGTTCGCGTTGCTCGGCTCGGCGATCCTCGGCACGCTCGGCCTGATCGCCGGGATCTGGGCCGAGAAGTTCGACCAGCTCGCCGCGTTCCAGAACTTCCTGATCATGCCGCTGACGTTCCTGTCCGGCGTGTTCTATTCGACGCACTCGCTGCCGCCCGTGTGGCGCGAGATCTCGCGTCTCAACCCGTTTTTCTACATGATCGACGGCTTCCGTTTCGGGTTCTTCGGCGCGTCCGATATCAACCCGTTCACGAGCCTCGCGATCGTCACCGGTTTCTTCGTGCTGCTCGCGCTGATCGCGATGCGGCTGCTCGCGACCGGCTACAAACTGCGTCATTGATATCGACGGCAGCGGCCGCCATCCGGGCGGCGCGCGCCGACAGGAGCCTTACACCATGTTGCCGACTCCCGAACAGGTCAAGCAATACATCGCCGGCGGTCTCGCCTGCACGCATCTGGAAGTCGAAGGCGACGGCCAGCATTTCTTCGCGACGATCGTGTCGGCGGCCTTCGAAGGCAAGCGGCCGATCCAGCGGCACCAGCTCGTCTATGCGGCGCTCGGCGATCGCATGAAACAGGAAATTCACGCGCTCAGCATGAAGACGCTGACGCCCGCCGAATGGCAGAACGCATAAACGGAAATCACTGAGTGCAAGTCACCGTCAACGAGCGCGACGCCGTCCAGAGCGTCGCCACGGCACACCCGGCCGCCAACGGGGAAGCGCATGGCCATGGGATGGACAAGCTCGTGATCGAAGGCGGCCACCGCCTGTCGGGCGAGATCGTCGTGTCGGGCGCGAAGAATGCCGCGCTGCCGATCCTGTGCGCGGGGCTGCTCACCGGTGACCCGGTCGATCTCGACAACGTGCCGAATCTCAAGGACGTGCGGACCACGCTGAAGGTGCTGAACCAGATGGGCGTGAAGAGCGAGACGGACGGCTGCCGCGTGCAGCTCGACGCGTCGCGCGTCGACAACCTCGTCGCGCCGTACGAGCTCGTGAAGACGATGCGCGCGTCGATCCTCGTGCTCGGGCCGCTGCTCGCGCGCTTCGGCGAGGCAAAGGTGTCGCTGCCGGGCGGCTGCGCGATCGGCGCGCGTCCGGTCGACCAGCACATCAAGGGCCTGCAGGCGATGGGCGCCGAGATCAGCATCGAGCACGGCTTCATCGAAGCCCGCGCGAAGCGCCTGAAGGGCGCGCGCATCGTGACCGACATGATCACGGTGACGGGCACGGAAAACCTGCTGATGGCCGCGACGCTCGCCGACGGCGAGACGGTGATCGAAAACGCCGCGCGCGAGCCGGAAGTGAGCGATCTCGCACACTTGCTGGTCGCGATGGGCGCGAAAATCGACGGCATCGGCACCGATCGCCTCGTGATCCAGGGCGTCGAGCGGCTGCACGGCGCGCGCCATTCGGTGATCCCCGACCGCATCGAGGCCGGCACGTTCCTGTGCGCGGTCGCGGCGGCCGGCGGCGACGTGATGCTGACGGGCGTGCGCCCGCACATCCTCGACGCGGTGATCGACAAGCTGCGCGAAGCCGGCGTGTCGATCGAGGAAGGCGACAGCTGGCTGCGCGTGAAGATGGACCGCCGCCCGTCGGCGGTGACGATCCGCACGTCGGAATACCCGGCGTTCCCGACCGACATGCAGGCGCAGTTCATGGCCCTCAATACGGTCGCGACGGGCACCGCGCAAGTCGTCGAAACCATTTTCGAGAACCGTTTCATGCACGTGCAGGAGCTGAACCGGCTCGGCGCGAACATCACGATCGACGGCAACACCGCGCTCGTGACGGGGGTCGAGAAGCTGTCGGGCGCGAACGTGATGGCGACCGACCTGCGCGCGTCGGCGAGCCTCGTGATCGCCGGGCTGCGTGCCGACGGCGAAACGCTGGTCGACCGCATCTATCACCTGGACCGCGGCTACGACCGCATGGAAGCCAAACTGACCGCCGTCGGCGCGAACGTGCGCCGCCTTTCCGGGAGCCAAGCATGACCGCGCCGCTGACCCTTGCCCTGTCGAAGGGCCGGATTTTCGAGGAAACCCTGCCGCTGCTGGCCGCGGCCGGCGTGCAGGTGACCGAGGATCCGGAAACGTCGCGCAAGCTGATCCTGCCGACGACGAACCCCGACCTGCGCGTGATCATCGTGCGCGCGAGCGACGTGCCGACCTATGTCGAATACGGCGCGGCCGACTTCGGCGTGGCCGGCAAGGACGTGCTGGTCGAGCACGGCGGCTCGGGCCTGTACCAGCCGATCGATCTGAACATTGCGCGCTGCCGGATGTCGGTGGCCGTGTCGGCCGGTTTCGACTATGCGAGCGCCGTGCGCCAAGGCGCGCGCCTGCGCGTCGCGACGAAGTACGTCGAAACCGCACGCGAGCACTTTGCCGCGAAGGGCGTGCACGTCGACCTGATCAAGCTGTACGGCTCGATGGAGCTGGCGCCGCTGGTCGGGCTGGCCGACGCGATCGTCGACCTCGTCAGCTCGGGCGGCACGCTGAAGGCGAACAATCTGGTCGAGGTCGAGGAGATCATGGCGATCTCGTCGCGCCTCGTCGTGAACCAGGCTGCGCTGAAGTTGAAGCGCACGGCGCTCAAGCCGATCCTCGACGCGTTCGAACGCGCGTCGCAGAATGGCGGTTGAGCGCATCACCGTAACGGAACTCCCATGTCCATCACCATCCGCAAGCTCGATTCGACGAGCGAAGGCTTCGGCGCCGAGCTGCGCGCGCTGCTCGCATTCGAGGCGAGCGAAGACGCGGCGATCGAGCAATCGGTCGCGCAGATCCTCGCCGACGTGAAGTCGCGCGGCGATGCCGCGGTGCTCGAGTACACGAACCGCTTCGACCGGCTGAGCGCGACGAGCGTCGCCGCGCTGGAGCTGCCGCAGGACGCGCTGCAGACGGCGCTCGACGGCCTCGCGCCGAAGGCGCGCGCGGCGCTGGAAGCCGCTGCCGCGCGGGTGCGTGCGTACCACGAGAAGCAGAAGATCGAGTGCGGCACGCATAGCTGGCAATACACGGAAAGCGACGGCACGGTGCTCGGCCAGAAGATCACGCCGCTCGACCGCGTCGGCCTGTACGTGCCGGGCGGCAAGGCCGCGTATCCGTCGTCGGTGCTGATGAACGCGATTCCCGCGCGCGTCGCGGGCGTCGGCGAGATCGTGATGGTCGTGCCGACGCCGGACGGCGTGAAGAACGACCTCGTGCTCGCCGCGGCGCTGCTCGGCGGCGTCGATCGCGTGTTCACGATCGGCGGTGCGCAGGCGGTCGGCGCGCTCGCATACGGCACGGCGACGGTGCCGGCCGTCGACAAGATTTGCGGCCCCGGCAATGCGTACGTCGCGTCGGCGAAGCGCCGCGTGTTCGGCACGGTCGGCATCGACATGATCGCCGGGCCGTCGGAAATCCTCGTGCTGTGCGACGGCACGACCGACCCGAACTGGGTCGCGATGGACCTGTTCTCGCAGGCCGAGCACGACGAACTCGCGCAATCGATCCTGCTGTGCCCGGACGGTGCGTTCCTCGAGCGCGTCGCAAAGGCGATCGACGAGTTGCTGCCGTCGATGCCGCGCCAGGACGTGATCCGCGCGTCGCTCGAAGGCCGCGGCGCGCTGATCAAGGTGCGCGACATGGCCGAGGCTTGCCGGATCGCGAACGACATCGCGCCCGAGCACCTGGAAATCTCCGCGCTGGAGCCGCAGCAATGGGGCCAGCAGATCCGCCATGCGGGCGCGATCTTCCTCGGCCGCTACACGAGCGAGAGCCTCGGCGACTACTGCGCGGGCCCGAACCACGTGCTGCCGACGTCGCGCACCGCGCGCTTCTCGTCGCCGCTCGGCGTGTACGACTTCATCAAGCGCTCGAGCGTGATCGAAGTCAGCGCGGAAGGTGCGCAGACGCTCGGCGAGATCGCATCCGAGCTCGCGTACGGCGAAGGGCTGCAGGCGCACGCGAAGAGCGCCGAATTCCGGATGAAGAACTGACCGCACGCTGCACGGGGCCGCGGCCGGCGCTGATGTGCCGCCCGGCCTGCCCCCGAAGGTCGGGGCGGGAGACACCAGTGCAGGGCGGCAGCCGCCGCTTTGCCTACCCATTGACGCCGGCGCGACGTACGCCGGCTTGAGACCATGACGACGCCACAAGACATCATCCGCCGCGACGTGCTCGCGATGACGAGCTACCCGGTGCCGGACGCGAGCGGGTTCGTGAAACTCGACGCGATGGAGAACCCGTACCCGCTGCCCGAACCGCTCGCCGCGGCGCTCGGGGAGCGTCTCGCGCAGGTCGCGCTGAACCGCTACCCGGCGCCGCGCCCGGCCGCGCTGCTCGACAAGCTGCGCCATGCGATGGGCGTGCCGGCCGGCTGCGACGTGCTGCTCGGCAACGGCTCGGACGAAATCATCAGCATGATGTCGATGGCCTGTGCGAAGCCGGGCGCGAAGGTGCTCGCGCCGGTGCCGGGCTTCGTGATGTACGAGCTGTCCGCGAAGCTCGCGCAGCTCGAATTCGTCGGCGTGCCGCTGAAGGCCGACCTGACGCTCGACGTCGACGCGATGCTCGCGGCGATTGCCGAGCATCGTCCGGCGCTCGTCTATCTCGCGTACCCGAACAACCCGACCGGCACGCTGTACGACGATGCCGACATCGAACGGATCGTCGCGGCCGCATGGCACAGCCTGGTCGTGATCGACGAGGCGTACCAGCCGTTCGCAGTGCGCTCATGGCTGCCGCGCGCCGCCGAATTCGACAACGTCGTCGTGATGCGCACGGTGTCGAAGCTCGGCCTCGCGGGCATCCGCCTCGGCTATCTGGTCGGGTCGCCCGCGTGGCTGACCGAATTCGACAAGGTGCGCCCGCCGTACAACATCAACGTGCTGACCCAGGCGACCGCCGATTTCCTGCTCGACCACCTCGACGTGCTCGACGCGCAGGCGGCCGACCTGCGAGCGGAACGCACGCGTCTCGCACAGGAAGTGGCCGCGCTGCCGGGCACGACGGTGTTCCCGAGCGCCGGCAATTTCCTGCTGGTGCGCGTGCCGGACGCGGCCGCCGTGTTCGACGCGCTGCTCACCGAGCGGGTATTGGTCAAAAACGTGAGTAAAATGCATCCGTTGCTGGCTGATTGCGTGCGGCTGACCGTCGGTTCTCCCGACGAAAACGCGCGCCTGCTGGCCGCTTTGAAACTCGCGCTGCCCGGTTGAGCCTCTGGGCGCCGCAGCGCGAAACGATCAATCCCCATTTACATCGACTCAGTCAAGGAATTGCCATGCGTGTGGCGGAAGTCGTTCGCAATACCAGCGAAACGCAGATCCGTGTGAAGCTCAATCTCGACGGCACGGGCCAGCAGAAGCTGGCCACCGGCGTGCCGTTCCTCGACCATATGCTCGACCAGATCGCGCGACACGGTCTGGTCGATCTCGAGGTTGAAGCGCATGGCGATACGCATATCGACGATCACCACACGGTCGAGGATGTCGGCATCACGCTCGGCCAGGCCGTCGCGAAGGCGATCGGCGACCGCAAGGGCATCCGCCGCTACGGCCATTCGTACGTGCCGCTCGACGAGGCGCTGTCGCGCGTCGTGATCGACTTCTCCGGCCGGCCGGGCCTCGAGTTCCACGTGCCGTTCACGCGGGCGCGGATCGGCACGTTCGACGTCGACCTGTCGATCGAATTCTTCCGCGGTTTCGTGAACCACGCGGGCGTCACGCTGCACATCGACAACCTGCGCGGGATCAACGCGCACCATCAGCTCGAAACGGTGTTCAAGGCCTTCGGCCGTGCGCTGCGCGCGGCGGTGGAGCTGGACGAGCGTGCGGCGGGGCAGATCCCGTCGACGAAGGGCAGTCTCTGAACCTGAACTGACCGGACGGCGCGTCAAGGACAACCTCACGGCTTCGGCGCGCGGCGCCGGCTTGCGATGGATCTGCTCAAATCGTTCATATCGCTGCTGGCGCTGATCAATCCGGTCGGCGCGGTGCCGTTCTTCCTGAGCCTGACGGCGCAGCAGACGGATGCCGAGCGGCGGCGCACGATCCGGATCGCGTCGGTGTCGGTGTTCTGCGTGATCACGGTGACGACGCTGCTCGGGCAGCAGATCATCGACTTCTTCGGCATTTCGGTCGGGTCGCTCGAAGTGGGCGGCGGGATCATCATGCTGCTGATGGCGATCAACATGCTGAACGCGCAGATCGGCAACACGCGATCGACGCCGGAGGAGCGCCACGAGGCGGAGCTGAAGGACAACATCGCGGTCGTGCCGCTGGCGATTCCGCTGCTCACGGGCCCCGGCTCGATCAGCACGGTGATCATCTATGCGGCGAACTCGCATCACTGGTATGAGCGGGCCGGACTGGTCGCGATCGGCGCGGTCCTGGCTTTTCTGTGTTTCGTCGCGATGCGGCTCGCCGAGCCGATCGCGAACTGGATCGGCCGCACGGGCATCAACATCGCCACGCGGCTGATGGGTCTGATGCTGTCGGCGCTGGCGGTGGAATTCATCGTCAATGGACTGAGGGCGCTACTGCCTGCACTGAGATGAAAACTTCGATTGCGATTGTGGATTATGGGATGGGCAACCTGCGCTCGGTCGCGCAGGCGCTCAAGAAGGCCGAACCGGCCGCCGACGTGGCGATCGTCGACACGCCGGCCGCGATCCGCGCGGCCGACCGTGTCGTGCTGCCCGGCCAGGGCGCGATGCCCGACTGCATGCGCAGCCTCGGCGAATCGGGCCTGCAGGAGGCCGTGATCGAGGCCTCGCGCACGAAGCCGCTGCTCGGCGTGTGCGTCGGCGAGCAGATGCTGTTCGACTGGAGCGCGGAAGGCGACACGAAGGGTCTCGGCCTGTTGCCCGGCAAGGTCGTGCGTTTCGCGCTCGACGGCCGCCTGCAGGACGACGGCTCGCGCTTCAAGGTGCCGCAGATGGGCTGGAACCGCGTGCGCCAGGCGCAGCCGCACCCGCTGTGGGACGGCGTGCCCGACGACGCGTATTTCTACTTCGTGCACAGTTATTACGTGACGCCGGACAACCCGGCGCATACGGTTGGCGAAACGGCCTACGGCGCGCCGTTTACGTCCGCGGTCGCGCGGGACAACCTCTTCGCGACCCAATTCCACCCGGAGAAAAGCGCGGAGGTCGGGTTGCGTCTGTATCGCAACTTCGTACACTGGAAGCCGTAAAACGTGGTGCGCGAGCCACAGTCGATCTGGCCGAACGGCCTGTCGCACGGCGCGCTCGCGCCTAAGCGCCGAAAGAGTTGTACTAAACTAGCGAGACGGCGCGGTACCGGATTGGCCGGTACGCGCCGGATTCTTTTCTTTTTCCACGACGACACCCGATTGCTATGTTGCTGATTCCGGCCATCGACCTCAAAGACGGTCAGTGTGTGCGCCTCAAACAGGGCGATATGGACCAGGCCACGATTTTTTCCGAGGACCCGGCGGCGATGGCCCGCAAGTGGGTCGATCTCGGCGCCCGGCGGCTCCATCTCGTCGACCTGAACGGCGCGTTCGCCGGCAAGCCGAAGAATCTCGAGGCGATCGAAGCGATCCTCGACGAGGTCGGCGATGAAATTCCCGTCCAGCTCGGCGGCGGCATCCGCAGCCTCGAGACGATCGAGAAGTATCTCGACGCCGGCCTGTCCTACGTGATCATCGGGACGGCCGCCGTGAAGAACCCCGGCTTCCTGCAGGACGCGTGCACCGCGTTCTCCGGCAACATCATCGTCGGCCTGGACGCGAAGGACGGCAAGGTCGCGACCGACGGCTGGAGCAAGCTGACCGGCCACGAAGTGATCGACCTTGCGCGCAAGTTCGAGGACTACGGCGTCGAATCGATCGTCTACACGGACATCGGCCGCGACGGGATGCTGCAGGGCATCAACATCGACGCGACCGTGAAGCTCGCGCAGGCAGTCGGCATCCCCGTGATCGCCAGCGGCGGCCTGTCGAACCTCACGGACATCGAGAACCTGTGCGAAGTCGAGGAGCACGGCGTCGAAGGCGTGATCTGCGGCCGGGCGATCTACTCCGGCGATCTCGATTTCGCGGCCGCGCAAAGGCGCGCGGACGAACTGAACGGCGAACTCGACAACGCGTAAGCGCGGTTGTCCCGCTCGCCGGGGCTGCCTGCAGGCGGCCCCGACCGGAAGCCTCGCGCGAGGCTTTCCGCAACCGGCCGTCCCATCGCGGCATTTGGCGCAACATCATGGCTCTAGCTAAACGCATCATCCCCTGCCTGGACGTGACTGCCGGGCGTGTCGTCAAGGGCGTCAACTTCGTCGAGCTGCGCGACGCCGGCGATCCTGTCGAGATCGCCCGCCGCTACGACGACCAGGGCGCCGACGAACTGACGTTCCTCGACATCACCGCGACGTCCGACCAGCGCGACCTGATCCTGCCGATCATCGAAGCCGTCGCGTCGCAGGTGTTCATTCCGCTGACCGTCGGCGGCGGCGTGCGCGCCGTCGAGGACGTGCGACGCCTGCTGAACGCGGGCGCGGACAAGGTCAGCATGAATTCGTCGGCGGTCGCGAACCCGCAGCTCGTGCGCGACGCGGCCGACAAGTACGGCTCGCAGTGCATCGTCGTCGCGATCGACGCGAAGCGCGTGTCGGCCGACGGCGAAGCGCCGCGCTGGGAAGTGTTCACGCACGGCGGCCGCAAGAACACGGGCCTCGACGCGATCGAATGGGCGCGCAAGATGGCCGAGCTCGGCGCGGGCGAGATCCTGCTCACGAGCATGGACCGCGACGGCACCAAGTCGGGCTTCGACCTCGCGCTCACGCGCGGCGTGTCGGACGCGGTGCCGGTGCCGGTGATCGCGTCGGGCGGTGTCGGCTCGCTGCAGCACCTGGCCGACGGCATCAAGGACGGCCGCGCCGATGCGGTGCTGGCCGCGAGTATCTTCCACTACGGCGAGCACACGGTCGGCGAGGCGAAGCGCTTCATGGCCGACCAGGGCATCCCGGTGAGGCTGTGATGAATACGGAAACGAATGCATTGCCCGCGTGGCTCGACAAGGTCCGCTGGGACGACAACGGCCTCGTGCCGGTGATCGCGCAGGAGGCGTCGACGAACGACGTGCTGATGTTCGCGTGGATGAACCGCGAGGCGCTGGCGAAGACGATCGAGACGCAGCGCGCGGTCTACTATTCGCGCTCGCGCAAGCGCCTGTGGTTCAAGGGCGAGGAGTCGGGCCACGTGCAGCACGTGCACGAGGTGCGGCTCGATTGCGACGAGGACGTCGTGCTGCTGAAGGTCGAGCAGGTGTCGGGCATCGCGTGCCACACCGGCCGGCATTCGTGCTTCTTCCAGAAATTTGAGGGCACCGTCGACAGCGGCGACTGGGTTGCGGTCGAACCGGTGCTGAAAGATCCCGAACACATCTACAAATGACGCAATCGACCGAAGACACCCTGCTGCGCCTCGCGGCCGTGATCGATAGCCGCAAGGGCGGCGATCCCGATCAATCGTACGTATCGCGCCTGTTCCACAAGGGCGACGACGCGGTGCTGAAGAAGATCGGCGAAGAGGCGACGGAAGTCGTGCTGGCCGCGAAGGACGTGCGCCAGGGCGGCGCGCCGACCGCGCTCGTCGGCGAGGTGGCCGACCTGTGGTTCCACTGCCTCGTGATGCTGTCGCATTTCGACCTGAGCCCGGCCGACGTGATCGGCGAGCTCGAGCGCCGCGAAGGGCTGTCGGGTATCGAGGAGAAGGCCCTGCGCAAGCGTCGCGAGCGCGAGGAAAACGGCGGTTGACAGGCCCTTGTCGCGGGATGGCCACAGTGCGGTAAGCTGTAAGAATTGTCATCTAACGGGGGTAGCATCATGACCGATACGCCAAGCCAGTTTCCGCCGCCGTCGGTGCCGGGGGCCGCGGACGCCGAGCGCCTGAACGGGCTGCGTACGCTGACTCACGTGCTCTACGGCCTCTATGCGTTTCATTGGCTGACGGGCGGCGTCACGGGCATCATCGCGATCATCATCAACTACGTGAAGCGCGACGATGTGGCCGGCACGCCGTATGCGGCCCACTTCGAGTGGCAGATCCGCACGTTCTGGCGCGCGCTGATCGCGTATGTGATCGGGTTCGCGCTCATGTTCGTGGTGATCGGATTCGCAGTGATGTTTGTCACATGGATCTGGACGCTGTACCGTATCATCAAGGGTTGGCTGTACCTGAACGACAACAAGCCGCTCGATCCGCAGGCCTGGTTCTGACCGGCCTCGGGCGGGCGTCTGCAGGAGCAACATGAGTCACGATCCGAATTGCCTGTTCTGCAAGATCGCGGCAGGCGAGATCCCGAGCACGAAGGTGCACGAGGATGACGAATTCGTCGCGTTCCGCGACATCCGCCCGGCGGCCGAGACCCACGTGCTCGTGATTCCGCGCCAGCATCTGCCGACGCTGTCGGCGGCGAGCGACGCCGACGCACCGATGCTCGGCCGGCTGATGCTGCTCGTCTCGCGTCTCGCCGGCCAGCTCGGCGTCGCGTATACGGGCGGCGAAACCGGTTTCCGTACGGTGATCAACACGGGCCCGGGCGGCGGGCAGGAGGTCTACCACCTGCACGCGCATATCCTGGCCGGCCCGCGCCCCTGGCAGCGGATGGGTTGACGGCGCGGGGCGTTTCCCCGCATCGATGGTCGAAGCCGGCGCGTTGCCGGCGATTTACGCCGCATCGCGGCGTGGTTGAGGAGAGGTTTCATCATGGGTGGATTGAGCATTTGGCACTGGCTGATCGTGCTGCTGATCGTCGCGCTGGTTTTCGGTACGAAGAAGCTGCGCAACATCGGCAACGACCTCGGCAGCGCCGTGAAGGGTTTCAAGGACGGCATGAAGGACGGCGAAGCACCGGCGGACGCGCAGCAACTGCCGCGCTCGGGCTCGGTCGACGTCAACGCGAAGGAAACGACGCGTTCCGACTCGAACAAGGCGTAACGCCGGTACGCTGACAGGCATTCGCGATGCTGGATCTCGGTCTTTCGAAGATGGCGCTGATCGGCGTCGTCGCGCTCGTGGTGCTCGGCCCCGAGCGCCTGCCGCGCGTTGCGCGCACGGCAGGCGCGCTGTTCGGCCGTGCGCAGCGGTACATCAACGACGTGAAGGCCGAGGTCTCGCGCGAAATCGAACTCGACGCGCTGCGGACGATGAAGACCGATTTCGAGTCGGCCGCGCGCAATGTCGAGACGACGATTCACGACAACCTGCGTGAGCACGAGAAGGAACTGAACGACACGTGGCATTCCGCGGTCGGCGGTCTCAACGAAGCGGCGGGCGACGCCGGTTCGACGGGTTCCGATACGCCCGCCATGCCGTCGTGGCGCGGCAGTTCGGCCGCGCTCGCGCCGAAGCGCCGCAACTGGCGCGTCAAGCAGGCGGCTGCGCCTGCCTGGTACAAGCGCGCGACCACCCGCCGTACCCACGTGCAGTCGGGCGCCGCGCGTGTCGCGCGCCACCAGCCGGCCAGCCTGCGCCGGCCGACGCGCTTCTTCTGAGCCGAGCGCATGCTCGCTCGTCAATCCTACCGAGGGCCGGTGTGAGCGACCCCCAGCAGAACCCGGGCGACGCCCCGGAAGAAACCTTCATTTCCCATCTCGTCGAGCTTCGCGATCGCATCATTCGCGCGGGCGCGGCCGTGATCGTCGTGTTCCTCGGGCTCGTCTACTGGGCGCCCGACATCTTCCGGCTGCTCGCGCGGCCGCTGATGGAGAACCTGCCGAAGGACGGCAAGATGATCGTCACCGACGTCACCGGCTCGTTCTTCGTGCCGATGAAGGTCACGATGCTCGTCGCGCTCGTGATCGCGCTGCCGATCGTGCTGTACCAGATCTGGGCGTTCGTCGCGCCGGGGCTGTACCAGCACGAGAAGAAGCTCGTCGCGCCGCTCGTCGGCAGCAGCTACCTGCTGTTCCTGTGCGGGATGGCGTTTGCGTACTTCCTCGTGTTCCCGACGATCTTCCGCGTGATGGCGCACTACAACGCGCCGCTCGGCGCGGAAATGACCACCGACATCGACAACTACCTGAGCTTCGTGCTCGGGATGTTCATCGCGTTCGGGGTCACGTTCGAGGTGCCGATCGTCGTCGTGCTGCTCGTCCGGATGGGCGTGCTGTCGCTGAAGAAGCTGAAGGAGATGCGTCCGTACGTGATCGTCGGCGCGTTCGTCGTCGCGGCGGTCGTCACGCCGCCGGACGTGTTCTCGCAACTGATGCTCGCCTTGCCGCTGGTCGTGCTGTTCGAGATCGGGCTGCTGGCGGCGCGGTTCTTCGTGCCGAAGAAGTCGGCCGAGGAAGGCGAGGCGGGGAACGGCGAAGCCGCCAGTTGACGGCAGCGCGCCGGGCGCCGCGTGGTGGCTGGACTTTCGGGCGCTGGGCTTGAGCGAAACCCGGTGGCGTAGTCGGTCGGAAAGCGGCTGGCGGGGCCATCTGCCCGGCAACGACGGTCTTTCGATACAAAGCAAAAGGGCAGCCAACCGGCTGCCCTTTTTCATTTCCGACGGTGTCCGGGCATGCGGCCGTGCGCCGCTCGCCCGGCGTCACTCGGTATCGCTGTCCTGCTCGTCGAGCGCCTGCTTCGGCGGCGGCGGGCGCTTGCCGATCACCACGTTCAGGTCGAATGCCTTGCCCTTGCGCACGACGTGCACCTTGGTCGCCGTGCCGGGCTTGATTTGCGCGACGGTGTTCAGCAGCTTCGTGGTGTCGGTGATCTCGTCGCCGTTGACCGAGATCAGGATGTCGCCCGGCTTGATGCCGGCCTTGTCGGCCGGGCCGCCCTGCAGCACGCCGGCGACGATCGCGCCCGATTTCTGCGTCAGCCCGAACGACTCGGCGATCTCCGGCGTGACGTCTTGCGGCTCGACGCCGATCCAGCCGCGCGTGACCGAGCCCGTCGTGATGATGCTTTCCAGCACCGTGCGCGCGGTCGACACGGGGATCGCGAAGCCGATGCCGAGCGAGCCGCCCGAACGCGAGTAGATCGCGGTGTTGATGCCGAGCAGGTTGCCGTTCACGTCGACCAGCGCGCCGCCCGAGTTGCCGGGGTTGATCGGCGCATCGGTCTGGATGAAGTTCTCGAACGTGTTGATGCCGAGGTGGTTGCGGCCCAGCGCGCTGATGATCCCCATCGTGACCGTCTGGCCGACGCCGAACGGGTTGCCGATCGCGAGCACGACGTCGCCGACCCGCGACTGGTCGGAGCGGCCGAGCGTGATCGTCGGCAGGTTCGTCATGTTGATCTTCAGCACGGCGAGATCGGTTTCGGGATCGCTGCCGATCACCTTCGCGGTGGCCGTGCGGCCGTCGGCGAGCGCGACTTCGATCTGGTCGGCGCCGTCCACGACGTGCTGGTTCGTTAGAATGTAACCTTCAGGGCTCACGATAACGCCCGAGCCAAGGTTGGCGGCCGGTTCGTCCTGCTGCTTGCGGGCGTTGCGGTCGCCGAAGAAGTAGCGGAACAGCGGATCTTTCGCGCGCGGGTCGGGCGGCAGCGAGCCGTCCTTGCTGGAGAACACGTTGACGACGGCCGGCATCGCCTTTTGCGCGGCTTCGGCGTACGACGTGGTCGCCGGTGCGCCGCCGATGCCCGGCGCGACTTCCCGCAGCGCAACGATCGGCGTGGCGAGCTGCTTGCCGAGCTGTCCTTGCCGTTGCAGCCATTGCGGCTTGAGCGTCACGACGATGAACATCAGCGCGAGCAGCACGGTAACCGCCTGCGCGAAGAACAGCCAGAAGCGTCTAAGCATCTGAATGGATTAGAGGTTTATATGGATCGGATCGAACTTGAATTGTACTTGAACAATACCCTTGAAACCGCGCGCTTCAAGGACTATTGCCCGAATGGCCTCCAGGTCGAGGGGCGCCGCAAGATCGAGAAGATCGCCACCGGCGTGACGGCGTCGGTCGCGTTTCTCGAAGCCGCGCTCGAATGGGGGGCAGATGCCGTGCTGGTCCATCACGGCTATTTCTGGCGCAACGAGCCGCCGCAGATCACGGGCCGCAGGTACCAGCGCCTGAAGCTGCTGCTCGCGAACGACCTGAACCTGTTCGCGTTCCACCTGCCGCTCGACGCGCATCCCGAATTCGGCAACAACGCGCAGCTCGGCGACCGGCTTGGCCTGATCGGCGAGCAGCGGTTCGGCGAAGGTGACCTCGGCTGGATGGCGACGCTGCCGATGCCCGTCACGCTCGAGCACTTCGTCGCGAAGGTTGAACGCACGCTTGGCCGCACGCCGCTCGTGCTCGGCGATCCGGACATGCAGCTGCGCCGTATCGCGTGGTGCACGGGCGCCGCGCAAAGCTATTTCGACGCGGCGATCGACGCCGGCGCGGACGTGTTCCTGACCGGCGAGGTGTCCGAATACGTGACGCACACGGCTGCCGAGAGCGGTGTCGCGTTCGTTGCGGCAGGGCACCATGCGACCGAGCGCTACGGAATCCAGGCACTTGGCGCCCACTTGTCGGAAGAATTCGATATCGAACACCTTTTTATCGATATCCATAACCCGGTCTGAATGCCGGATTTGCGGCAGCGCATCGAAATTTCACAATGTAGCGGATGCTTAAAAGCGAAATGATTTAATCGCTCCGATAGTGGGGGAAAACCCTTAACTATCAATCACTTCGAAGGGATTTTCATCTCCGGGCCTTGTAAATGGCGACTCCATTCGCGCAAACTAGCGGCGGAATGAAAAGTCGTGACGGAAAATCCAACTCAGAAGTGGGGCGTGTGATGCGAGACAAGGAAGAGAAACGCGTCGACAGCGGCCGCCGTACCTGGCTGATTGCGACATCCGTAGCAGGTGGCGTGGGAGGCGTAGCCACCGTCATACCTTTCGCGGCGTCGCTTGCGCCGTCCGCGAAAGCGAAAGCGGCCGGTGCACCGGTCGAAGTCGACATCAGCGGGCTGAAGCCCGGTGAAATGGTGACCGTGCCGTGGCGCGGCAAGCCGGTGTGGATCCTGAACCGCACCGACGCGATGCTCGCCGATGTGGTCAAGGCCGACAAGGAAGTGGCCGATCCGACCACCGAAAAGCCCTATACGATGCCGTTGCCCGCGTATTGCGCGAACGAATATCGCGCGCGGGCCGATCGCAAGAACATTCTCGTCGTGATGGCCGTGTGTACGCACCTCGGCTGCACGCCAAGCCAACGCTTCACGCCGGGTCCGCAGCCGAACCTGCCGGACGACTGGCCGGGCGGCTTCCTCTGCCCGTGCCATGGTTCGACCTACGACCTCGCCGGCCGTGTGTTCAAGAACAAACCGGCGCCTCAGAATCTCGACATCCCGCCCTACATGTTCACGTCGGCAACGACCCTCGTGATCGGCAAGGACGAGAAAGGAGAAGCGTGATGGCCGACAACAAGGAAGTCTCCACGACAGGTCTCACCGGCTGGATCGATCAGCGCTTCCCGCTCACGTCCACCTGGAAGAAGCACGTTTCCGAGTACTACGCGCCGAAGAACTTCAACTTCTGGTACTTCTTCGGCTCCCTCGCGCTGCTGGTGCTCGTCAACCAGATCGTCACCGGCATCTTCCTGACGATGAACTACAAGCCCGACTCGACGCTCGCGTTCGCGTCGGTCGAGTACATCATGCGCGAGGTGCCGTGGGGCTGGCTGATCCGCTACATGCACTCCACGGGCGCGTCGATGTTCTTCGTGGTCGTCTACCTGCACATGTTCCGCGGGCTGCTCTACGGGTCGTACCGCAAGCCGCGCGAACTCGTGTGGATCTTCGGCTGCGCGATCTTCCTGTGCCTGATGGCCGAGGCGTTCTTCGGCTACCTGCTGCCGTGGGGCCAGATGTCGTTCTGGGGCGCGCAGGTGATCGTGAACCTGTTCTCGGCGATCCCGTTCGTCGGCCCTGACCTGTCGCTGTGGATTCGCGGCGACTACGTCGTGTCGGACGTCACGCTGAACCGCTTCTTCGCGTTCCACGTGATCGCGATTCCGCTCGTGCTGGTCGGCCTCGTGATCGCGCACCTGGTCGCGCTGCACGAAGTGGGCTCGAACAACCCGGACGGCATCGAGATCAAGGCGAAGAAGGACGAGAACGGCGTGCCGCTCGACGGCATCCCGTTCCATCCGTATTACTCGGTGCACGATTTCCTCGGCGTGTGCGTGTTCCTGATGGTGTTCGCGCTGATCGTGTTCTTCTCGCCGGAGATGGGCGGCTACTTCCTCGAGGCGAACAACTTCGTCCCGGCGAACCCGCTGCAGACGCCGCCCGAGATCGCGCCGGTCTGGTACTTCACCGCGTTCTACGCGATGCTGCGCGCGACCACCGACCCGTTCAAGATCGTCCTGATGATCGTGATCGCGCTGCTCGGCGTGCTCGCGCTGATCCGCGCGCGCGGCAAGTGGAAGGTCGGCCTGCCGGTGCTGGCCGCGGCGATCGTCGTGTTCATGTACCTGACGGAGTCGAAGTTCTGGGGCGTCGTCGTGATGGGGTCCGCGGTGGTCTCGCTGTTCTTCCTGCCGTGGCTCGACCGCAGCCCGGTGAAGTCGATCCGCTACCGGCCGCTGTTCCACAAGGTCTTCCTCGGGATCTTCGTCGTGGCGTTCCTGACCCTCGGGTTCCTCGGCACGCGGCCGCCATCGCCGGCCTCGACGCTGATCGCGCAGGCCTGTGCGCTGATCTACTTCGCGTTCTTCCTCGGCATGCCCGTCTGGACGCCGCTTGGCACGTTCAAGCAGCCGCCGGAGCGGGTGCGCTTCAAGCCCCATTAACGTGAGCGAGGAGAGAACGACATGAAGAAACTGCTTTCGACACTCGCGCTGATCGGGGCGACCGCGTGTGCGCTGCTGGCGGCGGCGGCGGTTCGGGCGGAAGGTAATTTTCCGCTCGACCGGGCGCCCGATAACACGGAAAATCTCGTTTCGCTTCAGCACGGCGCGCAATTGTTTGTAAACTATTGCCTGAACTGCCACAGCGCGAACCTGATGCGCTACAACCGTCTGACGGATCTGGGCATATCCCAGAAGGAGATCGAAAAGAATCTCCTGTTCACGACCGACAAGGTCGGCAACACGATGTCCGTCGCGATGCGGCCCGAAGACGCGAAGAACTGGCTCGGCACCTCGCCGCCCGACCTGTCGGTCGAGGAGCGCGCGCGCGGCCGCGACTGGCTGTATACGTATCTGCGGAGCTTCTACCGCGACGATACACGGCCGAGCGGCTGGAACAACGCGGTGTTCGAGAACGTCGGCATGCCTCATGTACTGTGGCAGCTGCAGGGGCAGCGCACCGCCAAATTCGAAGACAAGACGGACGAGGAGACGGGCGAGAAGGTTCATACGCTCGTCGGCTTCCAGCAGGTCACACCGGGGACACTGTCCGCGGTGGATTATGATTCTGCGGTTGCCGACCTGGTGGCGTACATGACCTGGATGTCCGAGCCGGCTCAGCAGACCCGTAAACGCCTCGGCGTATGGGTGCTGATCTTTCTCGGTGTCCTGACTTTCCTGGCCTGGCGGCTCAATGCCGCGTACTGGAAAGATATCAAGTAATCACGCCTGACCGGCGTGGGGCCGGCGCAAGGTGGAACCCCGGAAGGGGTTCGCCGCGTGCCGGCCCTCGGCTTTTTTGAGGAAACGCAAACATGATGGTTCTGTATTCCGGCACAACTTGCCCGTTCTCCCAGCGTTGCCGGCTGGTGCTGTTCGAGAAGGGCATGGACTTCGAAATCCGTGACGTCGACCTGTTCAACAAGCCGGAAGACATTTCGGTGATGAACCCGTACGGTCAGGTGCCGATCCTGGTCGAGCGCGACCTGATCCTGTACGAATCGAACATCATCAACGAGTACATCGACGAGCGCTTCCCGCATCCGCAGCTGATGCCGGCCGACCCCGTGCAGCGCGCACGTGCACGCCTGTTCCTGCTCAACTTCGAGAAGGAACTGTTCGTCCACGTCAGCACGCTCGAGAACGAGAAGGGCAAGGCAGCGGAGAAGAACCACGAGAAGGCACGCCTTGCGATCCGCGATCGCCTGACGCAGCTCGCGCCGATCTTCGTGAAGAACAAGTACATGCTCGGCGAGGAATTCTCGATGCTCGACGTCGCGATCGCGCCGCTGCTGTGGCGTCTGGATCACTACGGCATCGAGCTGTCGAAGAACGCGGCGCCGCTGATGAAGTACGCCGAGCGGATCTTCAGCCGTCCGGCCTACATCGAAGCACTGACGCCGTCCGAAAAGGTCATGCGTCGTTGATGGTGCAATGAGTGCATGACGGAGCGGGCGGCGCGGCATGCCGCGCCCCCGCTCCGGGTTCGAGGATTGTGATGCAAGAGATTTCAACGAAGCCTTATCTGCTGCGCGCGTTGTACGAGTGGTGCACCGATAACGGTTACACGCCGCATATCGCGGTGAGGGTCGACAACTCGACGCGCGTACCGCGTCAGTTCGTGCGTGACGGCGAGATCGTGCTCAACATCAGCTTCGAGGCGACGAGCCAGTTGCAGATGGGCAACGAGTGGATCGAGTTCACGGCCCGGTTCTCCGGGAAGGCGCACAAGATCGAGATTCCGGTTGCCAATGTGCTCGCGATCTATGCGCGCGAGAACGGGCAGGGCATGGCGTTCCAGGTCGATGCCGTCGCGGGTGAAGGCGCGGATTCGGGTGCGTTCGATGATGAAGCGGCGCAGACGGATGATGCGCAGCGCGACGAATCGCCTGCTGCATTGACGCCGGTGGCCGACAGCGGCGCGAACGAGGAGCCCTCCGAAGGCGCCGACGAACCGCCGAAAACCGACGGCGATGGCGACGGTTCAAAAGGTGGCAGCAGACCTCGCCTCAAGATCGTGAAATGAGGTAGAATCTCGCGCTACGCCGGCTTAGCTCATCTGGTAGAGCAGTTGATTTGTAATCATCAGGTGGCGGGTTCGAGTCCTGCAGCCGGCACCACATTGAACGAAGGGCCGGGAGGTTTTGCCTCCCGGCCCTTTGTCGTTTCTGTCCCATAAGGCGACAAACCCGACGCGGGTCGCGTGGCATACCCGCTTCCACGCATCGCATGTTCCGACGCAAGCATGCGGAATCTCTTTCACGACTTCGTGCCGTACGATCTCCGGTCGGCACGAGGTGTTGCCTGTCAGGAGCGGTGCATCGCTAAGCGATGTCGTTGCGTCGGAGCCAGTCTTCCAGGCAGTACCTGCATACCGATTCCCCGCTTTCGAGCAGGTGCAGGCTGCGCTCGCCCGATTCCATTCGATAAATGCCGCTGGAAAGATCGGTATCTTCACCGAGCAAGCGGCGAAGGAAGGCTTCGTCGAACCAGAATTCGTTTTCGGCTTTCGGCGAAACCACGACTACCTTGATCAGCCGACCGTGCGGCAGCGCGTCACCCCGATCGATCAAGGCTGCCATGGCCGGCGAGGTGCACGAGCCGAATCCAATCCCGTGGATGTCGCACCTGACGAGCGGGCCGCTCACCGTCGCATTGTCGGCGACGATCGCCGTGTCGAACGCGCGCGACACGGGCGTCGGTGAGTGCGGTTGCTCGCCTGACCGTACGAGCAGTTCATCCAGGCAATCCGGGCAAACGTGCTCGCACGCCTGGTCGAGCAACGCAATCTTTCTCAGCTCGGTGACGTGCTCGACCCCGTCGACATGGTTGGCGGTTACCGCATGCTCATCCAGATCCGCGCGCGTCATCCACGCAACATGACTGCGTTTGGGCCGATCCAGCGATACCCGCACCAATTCACCGGGCTCGAACTGGCCGCGCTCGCGAATCCGGTCGTCGATGCGTTTCGCTGCCACGGTGAATGGCCGGACGCCGTGCCTGGCGCACAACGTTGGAGACCTCATCTGTCGTTACCTCGTCATCGGTTATTTCCCACGCGGACCGACGCCCTGTCGGTTGAGGAATACCCACGCAGCCTTGCCCCGCGTCGGAACGTCGGCTCCCCCGGCGCTGAGCACGTCCATTACGTGCGTCATGCAACTATTGTTCAACACGTCATAGGCGCCATCTGATGTCTTCGCGCTACCTGCACGTATCTTGTCGCGCTGGAATTTCTGTGCCGCGCCGACGTCCGGTATATCGAAGGTAGCGCTGTTGACAGGTTCGCCTGGCGCGAGGCTACTGACGCGTATGATCCAGGTCTTGTCACCATTAATATCCTGTTCGGTATGCACGTTGCCGGTGCCGGATAGGGTCTTGACGGTGTAATGCCCGGTCCGACCACCGATATGGTTGTACCAGTAGATCACGCATTTGCCTCTCGCCAGCCCGAGCGGGTCGATGTAGGCGACAGGATTGGGCGCGTACTGGTACGTATTCACACCGCCGTGCAGTGCGATCGGGTCTTCGCTGATGAAGCGCCCGAGTTGCGGATCATAGTACCGGAGGCGGTTGTAATGCAGCCCGGTTTCGTCGTCGAACTGCTGGCCCTGGAATCGCAGCGGGTTGCGGGGCGTCGCACCGGCAGCCCGTGATGCCCGCGCAATGACTTCCTGTGCATGGCCCCAGGCTCGATAGGAAGCCTCCCACACCACTTCGCCGGCTTCGTCCGTGAGCATCAACGGTGTGCCGATCTGGTCGCAGTGATAGTAAAACACGCTGGCGTCGCCTTGACGGCGAGGATGACGCTGCAGCGCGTCGCTTTCCGGCGCGTATCGATTGGTATCGTCGTGCGTCGGCGTGGGCATGCCGATGCCCGAGCCGGAGAGGAACTGGACGACTGGCACTGACGTCCCCGGTTCGTACACGTAGTGCGTGCTGCGATTGCCGTCGGTCTCGTAGGCGAGCTGGTCGCCTTCCCAGCCGAATATGACGCGTTCGCCGTCGACTTCCTTCGCGATCCGGCGTCCCAGTGCATCGTAGTAGTAACGCGCGTGGCTCTGACGGTTCTGAGTCGAGATGCGGGCCGCCGTCAGGCGGCCGAACGCGTCCCATTCATAGTGCCGTTCACCGCTCGGTGAGCGGGCATGAACGAGGTTGCCGCGTGGGTCGTACGCGAAGCGTGTGCCGGCGTACTCGGTCAGCAGATTGCCCAGCGCACGCGGTACGTTCGCCGGTAGCGTGTTGTCCGGCCGTACGGGGCTGGCACCTGGCGACGGGCGGGGCGTGGCCGACCGATCCGGATTGGCGAAATTTCCGGCCGCGTCGAACGCGAAGCGCTCCGAACCGGCCGGCCCGGATGATTCGACAAGGCGTCCGGCCGGATCGTAACGATAGCCGATGATGCCCTTGAGGCTGTCCTCGATCTCGACCGCCTGACCCGCGGCGTCGTAGCGATAGCTGCGGGCGGCGAACGGGGCCGGTGCCTGGTTGCGCTGCACCGATCGTCGGGCCAGTCGGCCGGCCGGATCAAATGCAGTGAATTGACTGACGCGGCTCGACAGCGTGCGTACCGTTTCGCGATGCAGGTCGTCGCGCTCGAACTGCAAGTGCTCCTTGCCGTCGAGCAGCATCCCGTGCACGTGTCCCGATCCATAGGTGAGCCAGTCGATCGAATGACCGTCCGGGCGAATGGTCCGTACGCGGTTGCCCAGCTCGTCATATTCGTGATGCCACACGTAACTGCGCGCTTCGCCGAACAACGTGTACGCATGGTGCTCGCGAACCAGATTGCCGACCGGATCAAAGAAGCGCTGCACGCGGCTATGGCGGTTGGTTGCGTCGATCCATCTGCCGCTCGCATCGAAGACGAAGCGCTCGGAATCGTCGCCGGCCGCGCGGGCATTCGGCCGGCCGGCGCGATCGTGTTCGAGCGTCACGACTTGCCCGGCATCGTCGATAGACTGCAGCAGGCCGTCCGTTTCTCCGTACGTGTAACGGATCGTTCGTCCGTCGAATCCCGTTTCCCGAACGATCCGGCCCAGCGCGTCGTACTCGAAACCGTACGTTGCGGATTGCGCGTTGACCACGGCAGTGACGTGACCCAGTCCGTCATAGCGGTACGTAGTCGCGTGCCCCAATGGATCGGTCCGACGCACGATCCGGCCTGCGGCGTCATAGTCGAAACGAGTCGCGTTGTTCAGGGGATCGACATGAGCAAGCAACCGTCCTTCGGCGTCGTAGCTGACGCGCTCGATTCCCGCTGGCGTCCTGATCTCGATCGGTCGGCCGTTTTCGCCATAAGCAAATGTCGTCACGGCGCCTGACGCATCCTGCTCGGAGGCCAGCCGTCCGTCGGCGTCGTAGGTCAACGCGGTGGATTTGCCGGAACAGTCCGTCCGGGACGTCAGGCGACCCGCGGTGTCGTAGGTGAGCGAAACGACGCCACCCTTCGCATCCTTGATTGCCGTGACGTTACCTTGCCCGTCGTAGCTGTATTCGGTTCGGTGACCGAGCGGATCGATGCGAGCGGCGACCTGTCCGGCCGCATCGTGCTCCTGTTTCCAGACATGGCCGTGCGGATCGGTTACGCCGACGAGACGCATGTCGTCGTCATAGGTCATGGCGATCGTGCTGCCGTCCGCCCGCACGTGCTCGACGAGATTGCCGCGTGCGTCGTAACGCATGTGCTCGACGCTGCCGTCGCGATGGATGTATTGCGTCAGGTTGTCATGCTCGTCGCGATACAGCCATTCCTCGCTGCCGTCGGGGTGAATGACCCGGAACGTGTAGCCCTTGATGTCGTAGTAATGGCGCGACACGTTGCCGAGCGCATCGGTGACGGACACCATCCGGAAGTCGGGGTGCCAGGCAAGCGAGACCGCGTGGCTTCCGTCGTCCGCCCGCTCGCGGATGCATTTCGCCTTGGGTCCCGATCCGTCCCATTCGAGATGCATGCCGCGTCCGGTTCGATCCGTATAGTACGTAACCAGATGATTGGCGTAGCGATACGAGCGGGTATTGCCGTAGCGATCGGCGGCCGCGACGAGGTCGCCTTCCCGGTCGTACGTGTACGTCGCCAGCGTGCCCAGTCGCACGCCGTCTGCGTCGTGGTGGACGATCTCCACGATGCGGCCGTGTGCGTCATGCCGGAATGCGACGAGGGCATGCGGCGCAATGATTCGGGACAGGCGTCCCGGTGCATCGTAGTCGAGCGTGAGCTGATTGCCGGTCAGGTCCTTGACGAATGCGAGTCGGAACCTGTCGCCGTGCCTTTCGTACACTTCGACGAGTTCGGGGCCGCGCGTGAGTGTCAGCCATTGGTCGTCGACGCGAAGCAGGGTGAGGCTTTCGGCGAGGTCGTCCTTCGCCTCACCCGGGGCCAGCAGCGGGTAATCGAGACTCCGGCCGTCGGCGCCGTGGTAGACGAGCTTCGTGGCGTGAATGTCGAAGCGCGATGTGTAGGGCGTGATCCAGCGCGCACCGAGTTCGCCCCGCTCGTCGTAGGCGTCGAAGAAAGACCGGTAGGTCCGTTGCCAGGTGATCGATAACGGGCCATCGAGCACGAAATCGTCATGCTCGATCCGTTCATCGCCGAGCGCGAATCCAATCGAGCCCACGCTGCGCTCCGGTGTCGTCGGCACGGGGCACCCGCGCTTGCAGTCGCCGGCACCGGGATGCTCCGCCGGTGCCGAGTGATTCATGACTTCGTTGCGGGCTTGCGGTCGCTGTGCCACGACACGGGCCTGTCCGCGGGACGGGATGCCCGTCATGTGCTTCTTCGGATTGACCTGACGCCAGCGCATGACGCCCTGTTCGCCGACCTCGATCAACCAGCCGATCTTGCCGATCTCGTTGCCGTCGAGGCTGCGAACATACTTCATCGTGGCCGGGATTTTTGCCCGCAGCTCGTTCGAGATCTTCAGCAGATCCTTGCTGGCGGCCGGATCGATGAATTTGGCGGTTTTGGTCGCGACGTTGGCGACGCCCTTTACTTCGATCTTCGCGAAGTCGACGATGAACTGGCCTGCACCATGGAACACCTTCTTCGCGTCGTACGACGTGAATCCGGCCTTGATGTCCTTTGCGTGGCGCTCGGCTGCTCGCAGGTTGCCGTCCACCTCGAAGCCTTTTTCGCCGGCGGCCTGAGCGAAGAGATCGGCAAAAGCGGTCATCAATTTGCCGATGTATTCCGCGCATTTGTGGAGCAGATCCGAGAGCCCCGCTTTCAGGTGCTTGATGAAGTTCTCGATCTCGCCGGCGAAGCGTTCGTTCAGGCTCGTCGCGATCGCGCCGATCACGGCGTCCCGCAACATGTACGCGGATGATTCCAGCACGGCCTTGCCGCTTTTCGCGACTTCCTGGCGAATGATCTTCAGCAGCGGCCGGGCGGCAACCCGTATTTCCGCGGTGCCGGGTGGCAACGGCACGACGCCGATCAGATCCAGTCCGAGATTGGTCCAGTCGAATACGTCGACAGGTTTGCTGCCATGCTCGATCATCGCCTTGATATCGAGCACGACGTCGACCGCGGCAAAGATGTTGGCGAGAATCGGTATGCCGGATGCCACCATCTTAAGGCGTTCGGCATTGACCAGTCCGCCACTGATGTTGACCAGCCATGCATCGATCACCTTGATCGATGCATCGACGTCAATGGGTTGGATTCTGTTGAGCGGCGACACGAAAACGTCGGTCGGCTTGGGAAGAAGGGCGCCCGAATCGGCCATGATGTTTTTTTCCGAAGGAGTTGGACGAGACGGTGCTTACGTCAGTTTGAGCACGGGGGCTGCGTTGCGCGCCGTCTGCGCCAGACTGCTGAGCTGCCTGGCGGTTGCGGTGAGCTGGCTCGCCTGTGACAACGCGGCTTGCGCGGCGGCCGGCAGTTGCCCGACGATGGCCTGCTGCGCGATACCGGAGGCCTGGCTGGCGATAGCGCTGGCCAGGGCGGGGGCGCCCTGCATGGCCTGGCCGGCGATTCCCGCCAATGGGCCGGCGGCGTTCGCGAGACCGGCTGCATTCGTCAACGCGCTGGCACCGGCTGCACTTGCTGCCGCGGGCAGCAAGCCGCCCAGTTGATCTTTGGCAATCGTCGCGTCGGCGGCGCCATTCTGCTGCGGTTGCGCTGGCCAGCGTTCAACGGGGAAGAGGCTGGCATCCTGGCCCTGATCGCGCGGATCATGGCCGAACTTCACTTGAGCCGCACCGGCTGGCAGTCCACTCACGACCATGTGACCGCTGTTGTCGAGCGCGCCGCTCCTGAGCAAGCCGCCGCTTGCGTCGAATACGGAGAACGTGCCGCCTTTCACTGGTTGGCCGTTGGCGTAACGATGCAGCAACTCCAACTGCCCCGGCTGATCCGGCCGCGGGCTCGGCAACGGATACCCCATGCTCGCCGGCCCCGCGAACGTATGCGACGCACCCTTGATATCGATTTTCCCGGGCGCATGAACCTCGACGTTGCCATCCTTGATCCGGATGTATGCTCCGCCGCTCGTCAGCAGAATCCCCTGATCGGCCGCGATCTCGATCCGGTCCGTCGCCGACACCACCTTCACCGCCTTCTGCGCGGTCACCTCGATGTTGTCCGACTGCGCCTGGATCTCCACCTTGCCCTTGCCCGCGAACAGCTTCATCCCCGCGTTCTGCACGAACAGGCTCAGCTTCTGCCCGATGCTCCCGATCAGCGACTTGCCTGCGGCCACGTGCACGCTCTGCCCGCTCGCCACGTTCACGTGATCGTTCGCGACCATGTGCACCGACTGCTGCGTCGACATCCCGATCCCCGACGGGCTGCCGAACAGCATCACCGGCTCCTTGAACGCGTTCGCGTTACCCGTGCCGCCGCCTGCCGTACGCCCGCCCGACGCGCTACCCGATGCGCTGTCCTGCGTCGCATCCGTGAACGCGCGCATCGTGTCCTGCGCGTCCTTCAGGCTTTCCGCCTGATGCTGCTCGCTCACGCCCGACATCGCCTCGACGAGGCTCTCGCCCGTCACGAGCTGCTGCTGCGCTTCCTTCACGTCGAGCGGCTGGCTGTTCGCTGCCTTCGGGTGCGTCGTCACGTACAGGCCCTGGCTCGCCCGCACCGCGCCATACGCATCCGAGCGCAGGTCGAAGCCGCTGCCGAGATACGATCCGCGCGAATTGCCGCTCTGGTCGATGATGTAGCCCAGGTGCAGCAGGCTGTTCGCGCTGCTGCTCATCAGCTGCACGCGGTTCTGCCCGGTCGCGTCGTCCATCACGAGCTGGTTGTAGCCGCCGCCCGAATACTCCTTCGACCGATACCCGGACAGGATCCCGTCGGTATGCCATTGCGGCTGGTTCGCGCCGTTGTACACGCGCCCGACCGCGAGCGGCCGGTCGCAGTCGCCGCCGACGTAGTCGATCAGCACTTCCTCGCCGATGCGCGGCACATGCACGCCGCCGTAGCCGCCGCCCGTATCCGACTGCACGACGCGCACCCAGCACGACGCGTTCTCGTTGCCCGGATTCAAGCGGTCCCACACGAACTGCACGCGAATCCGGTTCAACTCGTCGGTATAGACTTCCTCGCCCTGCGGCCCGACGACGATCGCCGTCTCGAGGTGCATGTCCGGCTTGTGATGCTCGAACGGGCTGCGATACGGCACGCTCACGCGTTGCGCCTCGACTTCGACGAGATAGAAGCCGGCCGAATCGTCATCGTGCGACGGGGTGGTCGGCGTGTTGCCCGACCGGTTCGTCCGGGCCTTGTCGATGTCGCGGTGCAGACTGTGCGGAAAGTCCCGCATGCGAGTGGCAGGCAGGTTGTTTTCGATCCACCACGTCACCGAAATCGTCGCGAATTCGCGTTGGTCCGCCGGGTCGCGATCATGCACGGGATGACCCGACAGCACGAAACGCCGCCCGGCATCGATGGCTCGCGCGCCCCCGACGCCGTGGAACCGTTTGGCGCGCGATTCCCATTCTTCCATGCGGATGTGGGAAAGCCGGTCGCCATGCTGCTGTTGCTGGAAGGTGTACGCGCCGGTGTACTCGTAGATCTCGAGCTGATCGGGCAACTCACCCTGTCCGCCCATCGTCGGCAGTGTCGTGCCTTTCGGGTTCGACGGTTGCGAAGGATTCTTGTAGTCGAACGTGCGTGTCGTGTGCGTGACGCTCTGCAGCGTGCGCGTACCCGACCATTGCGTCAACCCGTCTGCTTCGATGCGGGTTCCGCCTCGGTAAAACGAAACCGTCGTTGGCGACAGCTCCGGACATGCTGCCAGCCTGTCGGTGATCACGAGCGTGTGCGATTGTCCGTCGTCGGCCTGTTCCCAGTAACCGAACAGGCCTTCGCTCTCAAGCAGGCGGTGCACGAAATGCCAGTCAGTTTCGCTCTGCCGGGTGTACGACCGGTTCGGCAGCGTTTGCGACAGTGCGAACCGAAACCGGCCGCGCGCTTCCGGGTGTTGGTTCAGCACGTCGGATACGATGTCGTCGGCCGTCTTATCGATCCAGATCTTCTGATCGCGGCGGAATTTCAGCACGTGCATCCATGCTTGCAGCGTGATCTGATACGTCGTCAGCCCGCCATCCACGCCCAGCTGGCGTGCCGTGTAGATATAGCCATGGATGGGGCGATACTGCCCGTTTACCTGCGAAAGCCAGAGCGTGACGGGTTGCGCGATGAGCTTTTTCAGCTCGATGGCGTTATCGGGCGATACCACGTCCAGCGTGAAAGCATAGTCGCGACCGATTGTCGATCGGCCGACGGCCCGGAGTACCGTCAGCGCGTTTGCACCAAGCGGTGTATCAAGCTTCAACAGCCGGTCCTGCTGAATCAGGCCGCCACGTAGCGCGGCAGCAAGGTTCTGCACGTTCATCGTAAGCCTTTCGTTATATTTGCAGCGCTCTCGGATAGCGTCTGAGGAATGCCCGCGCGATTTTACATCGGTTGCCGTGAGGTGCTTTAGCGAAATGCTGGCGCTGCTCCGGCCTGAGTTTTCTCGGACCACGGCATGCAACACACGTATTCGGTCGATCCGCGATGAAGGGTTCGAAACGCCCGGCGAGCGGGCAACTGATGGCCTGACAGGCGATACGGTCCGTCTTCGTCGATCGTGGCGGCATCGAACCGAAAGCGGTGTGTGGCGCGCCCCGTTTCTCTGTCACGGTCGCGTCATGAGGCGACCATAACGTTGCACGTTCCCGTCGCGGCGGCACTGCCGGACCGGGAACGTGCGCAACCCGCTCGCGACGACGTGCCAGCGTCGCAGGTGGGGGCCGACCGGGATCTCGCTCCCGACGGCGCAGCGGTCATGCATCGCGCCATTTCATTCGAAGATACGATCGACGACGGTTCGAACCGGACCGCGGACGATCAGGAGACAGGGACCATGCTGAGTCCGCATGAATTCTCGATGCTGTTGCGCGTCGCGCGTGCGCCGGACAGCGTCGATCCGTCGAATCCGGCCTTCGCCGTGCTGGTCGAGAAGCGGCTGGTCGACGATACGCAGGTACGCATGAATGCCGTGGCCGCGCGCCCGGCACTGACACCGATCGGCCAGATGCTGCTGGCGCGCTTCGACGAAGCGGCTTGAGGGGAAGCGTCACGCCTTCGTCGAGACGAAGGGCGTGACGCGTTGAAGCGCCGGGCCGCTTACTGCGCGACCGGCACGGTCACGTCGCTGCCGAACCAGTGCATCGAGATCTTCTTCAGCGTGCCGTCCTTGTGCAGCGAATCGAGCGCGTCGTTGATCGCTTTCTCGAACTTCGGATTGCCCTTGCGGAACGGGATCGCCATTTCCTGCTTGCCGCCGTTCAGCACCGCGCCCGCGCGCAGCGGCAGGTTCGACGTCTTGATCATGTACGGCAGCATCAGGCGGTCGTCGAGCGTCGCCTCGATCCGGCCCGCGGCGAGGTCGCGCAGTTTCTCCGGCGCGCCGGGATACGTCTGCACCTCGATGCCCGGCACGGTGCGCGCCATCTGGTCATAGTTGGTGCCGAGCGTCACGCCGAGCTTCTTGCCCTTGAAGTCGTCGAGCGACTTGAAGTTGCGCGAGTCGTCCTTGCGCTGGATCAGTTGGGCGGCCGAGTACGTGTACGGCTGGCTGAAGTCGAGCGCTTCCTTGCGCTGCGGCGTGATCGTGACCTGGTTGACGATCACGTCGAACTTGCCGGCCTGCAGGCCCGCGATGATGCCGCTCCATTCGGTCGGGACGAACTGCGTCTTCACGCCGAGCTTGCCGGCGACCGCGTTCGCGACGTCGACGTCGAAACCTTCGAGTTGCCCCGACGTGCCGCGCGAGTTGAACGGCGGATACGTGCCTTCGAGGCCGACGCGCAGCACGCCGGCTTTCTTCACTGAATCGAGCAGGTCGTCCGCGTGCGCGGCAACGGCCGTGAAGCCGAGGGCCGACGCGAGCAGCAGGCCCGACAGCAGGAACTTCGAACGTTTCATCGCAGATCTCCAGTGGTCAGCGTGGTGTGGGGTGAGCGCCGGCGCCGGGTGGGCGCGGCGGGCCGCAAGACGGGCACGTAGACACTACTCGCAACCGGGCCGCGCCGGAAGTCGAATTGGCCCTGATTGCAATCGATTTCATCGATGTGCGGGACGGCGGGCGTGATTACCGTCCGCCAGCGTGCATGCGGGCTGAGCGGATTCTGCTCGTTTAAAGCAGGTCAGATTTGAGGGCGTGCGAGGTTTTGTCTGTAAAATCGCGCGAGCAAAATCGAATGCTCGCGCCATCCGAGGGCGTGTCAAAAGAAAAAGGCCGTTCATGAACATGCAGAACACAATCGCCGCGTTGCGCGGCGGATTGCTTCAGCAGGACCGGTTGCTGAAGCTCGATACGCCATTGGGGGCCAACGTCCTGACCGTTCAGCGGGCAGTCGGTCGCTCACGTATCGGGCGCGCATACGAGTTCACGCTCGACGTGCTGTCGACCGACAGCGATGTGGAACTTAAAAAGCTGATCGCACAGCCCGTCACGTTGTGGATCCAGCAGGGCGATCTCGGCTACCGGCCGATCAACGGCTACGTGCATACCGCGCGCCGGCTGGGTGCCGACGGTGGGCTCACGACCTATCAGCTCGCGTTCGCCGATTTCACCCACTTCCTGAAGTTCCGTCGCGATCAGCGGCTCTGGAACGACACGACCGTCGACCAGATCATCAGCGACGTGCTGAACCAGCATCCGCAGGCGCAGGGGCATTTCCGCTTCGCGCTGTCGAAGCCGCTGCCGAACCGGTCGTACACGCGCCAGCACGACACCGACTGGCATTTCGTGCATCGGCTGATGGAGAACGAGGGACTCTACTGCGCATGGCAACAGGCCGACGACGGCAAGTCGCACACGCTCGTGATCACCGACAACCTGCAGGCGTTCGCGCCGCTGTCGCCGGAAACCGTGCGCTTTTATCGCGGCGACGCTGCCAGCGAACCCGACGCGTTCACGCAATGGTCGGGCACGCGCACGCTGCAGAGCGTCACGCGTACGACGCGCACGTTCGACTACAAGAATCCTTCGCAGCCGTCGAACCCGAAAGGCACGTCGTTGCCGACGATGGGTGGCCAGGGCGAGTTGCCGGATCAACTCGAAGTCTACGAGTACACGGGCGCTTACACGTATCTCGACCAGACGCGCGGCGACCATCTGACGAAGGTCAAGATGGAAGAGTGGGAGTCACGGGCGAAGCGCTTCCATGCCGCGGGCGGGGTGCGCGCGATCGATGCCGGCCGGCGTTTCACGCTGGCCGATCATCCCGAGCACGATCGTGATCCCGCCGATCAACGCGAATTCGCCGCGATCGAGGTGGCGTGGTGGATCGAGAACAATCTGCCCGTCGCGAGCGACAGCGCGGACTTTCCGTACAGCCTGCGCGAAGCGTTGACGCAGGCACAGGACAACTACGGTACCGATCCCGCGTTTCGCGTGCAGCACGACGACGGATCGGCCGGTTTCTATCTCGTCGAAGTCGAAGCGCAGCGCGTGAGCGTGCCGTATCGCAGCCCGTTCGAACATCACAAGCCGGACATGCATCTCGAGACGGCGATCGTCGTCGGGCCGCAGGGCGAGGAAGTCTATACCGACGAGTTGAACCGGATTCGCGTGCAGTTCGTGTGGGACCGCTTGAATCCGGGCAACGAGAACGCGTCGTGCTGGGTGCGCGTCGTGCAGTCGGATACGGGCGGCGGCTACGGCGGCGTGCATGTGCCGCGCATCGGCGAGGAAGTGCTGATCGACTACGTCGGCGGCGACTGCGACCGGCCGCTCGCGGTCGGGCGCGTGTACAACGGCGCGAACCAGCCGCAATGGCATACCGACGGGATCCTGTCCGGGTATCGGTCGAAGGAGTATTCGGGCGGCGGCTACAACCAGCTCGTGATGGACGACGCGACCGGGCAGAACCGCGTGCAGCTGATGAGCAGCAGCGCGAACAGCCTGCTGCACCTGGGCTACATCATCGACCAGAGCGGCAATTCGCGCGGATCGTATCTCGGCAGCGGCTTCGACCTGCGCTCGGATGCGTATGGCGCGGTGCGGGCGAGCCAGGGCCTGTACGTGACGACGCACCCGAAGGCAGCGAACAGCCAGCCGCTCGACGTGAAGGAAGCGCAGCAGCAGCTCGTGACGGGCGAGAGCCTCGTCGAGGCGATGTCGGGCGTGAGCGAGCAGCATCAGGCGGAAAGCCTGAAGGACGCGCAGGACACGATGCGCGCGTTCACGGATGCGACGCAGGACAGCGCATCGGGTAGCGCGTCGGGCGGGCGTACGGCAGGCGGCGGCACGGGTAACGCGAACGCGTTCAAGGAGCCGGTGATGCTGTTCGGCAGCCCGTCGGGGATCGGGATGTCGACGCAGCAGTCGGTGCACATGGTCGCGAACGATCACGTGAACGTGGCGAGCGGGCAGAGCGTGCACGTGGCCGCAGGCAAGTCGCTGATCGGGAGCATCGGGCAGAAGCTGAGCCTGTTCGTGCAGAACGCGGGGATGAAGCTGTTCGCGGGCAAGGGCAAGGTGGAGATCCAGGCGCAGTCGGACAACATCGAGGTGACCGCGCAGAAGGCGGTGAAGGTGGTGTCGGCGACGGACCGGATCGAGATCGCGGCCGATCAGGGGATTCTGCTGACGAGCGGTGGCGGGTATATCCGCATTCAAGGCGGGAACATCGAGATTCATACGCCGGGCGCGGTGGATGTGAAGGGTGCGTCGCATACGTTCGCGGGGCCGGCGAGCATGGGGTATCCGCTGCCGAGCCCGCGGCCGGATCAGCCGGGGCAACTGGAGTTGTTCCACAAGTATGTGAACGGCGAGGCGGTCAAGGGTGGGTTGTTCACGGTGAAAGACGTGAACGGCGCCGTGCTCAAGAAGGGCGCGCTCGACAACGGCGGGTATACGGTCGTGAGCGGGCTGCCGCCGGGCGCGGTGCGCGTCGAGTTCGGGAAGGATCCGCGCGAGTCGGCACAACCGGCGAATTACTTTAAGCAGGCCCAGTGGCCAGTCGAGCCTGTTGAGCCGTCGCAGCAGGCAGCGCAGGCCACGGCGACGGGGCAACTGGCCAGCCAGTTGCAGGGGATGGCGCCTGCAGCGGCAAAGGCTGCGATGGGGCTCGCGAGTGGCGGGGGAGCAGGTGCTGCGTTGGGCAGCCTTGCGAGCTCCGCATTGCCGGCCGCAGCGAGTGCGTTGGGCGGGGCAGGCGCGGTGTCTGCTTTGCAGACGGCTTCGAGCCTGGGCGACGCCGCGAAGCAAGTGGCCGGAATGGTGCAGGCGGCGCGGCAGGGCGGCCTCGCGGCGCTGGCCGCGCCGGTAGCGAATGCGGCATCCGGGGCGCTGCAGGGCGCTCTGCCGGGTGTTGCCGGGATCGCCGGCAAGGGTGCTACGACAGTGACATCGGCTGCAGGTGCCACCGGCATGAAGCTGCCGACGAGCGGGTTCGGCGGGCCGCTGAAATCCTGAGAGGGCGGCACGTCAGCCGTCTAAAACAACAAATTGCGATTTGAAAGAACAACGACATGGCACAACAACTTCCACCGGGCGCCGAGAAGGAACAGGCCGTTTCCTGGCTCAGCGATATTTCACCGAAAGATGTGGCGGCGGGCGGCGACCGTTTCAATAAGTGGTTGCTCGAAATCAGCGGCAATCACATTTCGTTCGAGGATCTCAAGACCGTTGCAAGTGCGGTGCCGATCATCGGCAACCTGATGGCGTTTTACGACGCGGTTTGCGACATCGTGACGATCGTCCAGAAGCGCCACGCGAATCTGCTCGATTACCTTGGGCTTGCGATCAACCTGATCGGGGTCATTCCGGTTCCGCCGCCGCTGGCATCGTTTCGATTGTCGGCGCGGCCATTGCTCGGGCTCGTGCGCAATCAGTTGCTGGTGACGCGCGGCAACCTCGGGGCGGCGCTTATCTCGGTGCTCGTCACACATGTCAATGCGGCGGCTGCGACTGAAATCGAAAACTTCCTGAAGACCCTGCAGGACGTTCTTGTTGAACTGCTGAACGACTGCGCGCACAAGGCGCAGGAATTGATGGTCGGTATTGCGGACGGACTGGAGCTCGCCCTCAAGGGGAAAATCTTCGACAGTAGCGCCAATGTGCGACGTACTACGCAGATCGCGCAGAAGATGGGCAAGCGATCCTGGTACAACCCGATGCTGGTGGTCGATGCTTTTGAGTACGGCTACGAAGGTTCGATTGCACTCGGCAAGGACGCCGGGAACGCGACGGCAGGGATGGCCGCAAAGCTCGCGCCGGATTCGTGGCTGCAGCCGTTCCGCGATATCGTCGCATTCCTGAAGACCGAGGCACCGAAAGTCGCTAAGGCGATCCGCGATCTGAACGGCAGCGAAGAAGGCAAGATGCTGTGGTTGATCGCGCAGTTGATCGAAGCCGTGGCGCGGGTGCGCGCGCGCGGGAAACTTCATGAGAAGACTGCGGATGTGCCGCCCGGCGGCAAGGGGAGAGCGCAGGCTGATCGTCCTCAGGAACCGCTGGGGATGACTGGGCAGCAAGCGCCGGCGAAAGGAGCGGGCCGAAGTGCTTGCAAGGGATGTCAGGTCGGTGCGTCAGGGGCATCAATCGACTTCGCATTCGGTGACGAGACCTTTACGCACACTGATTTTGAATTGCCCGGAACGACGCCGGTCGTCTGGTCAAGAACATACCGCTCACGGTTGTCCACTTATGATGACGGTCAACTTGGTGCGCGCTGGCTGACACCATACACCACGCGCATTGCTATCAAAGACGACCAGTGGATATATAGCGATGCGGGTGGACGCAGCATCGAATACCGGATGTTGGCTGTTGGCGAAGCATATGATGATCTTGCCGAAAATCTAACGCTGTCACGTCTTGATGAAACGTGGGTCACGATCGCATATGGACATGACGCGTTGTACATCTATGAGCTTCATGGTGATGTATTCAGACTCGCGATGCAAAAGGATCGTATAGGCAATACGATTACTCTCGATTACGATGACCTTGGCCGGCTGACACGGCTGATCGATGCAAGCAGTAACGTGCTGTCGTTCGAACATGACAGACAAGGTCGAATTGTACTTGTCGAGCAAGTATTGAGTGCCGATGAACGTCGCGCACTTGCACGCTATGAATATAGTGCCGAGGGTGATCTTGTACGGGCAGTTGATCGCTATGGCAATGCGTGGAACTATCAGTACAAACATCACCTTATCACTCGCTATACAGATCGTACCGGACGCGGGATGAACCTCGAGTGGGACATTGCCGAACACAACGGCAGTGAGAAGTGTGTGCGCGAGTATGCCGACGACGGAAGTCTCGATATCCGTCTCGCATGGAATCCGAATATTCGTTTAACTTACGTCACTGATGCGCTGGGTCATGTAACCAGGTACTACTACAACATCAACGGTTACGTGTACCGAATCGTATATCCCGACTTGACCGAGGAATGGTTTCGGCGAGATGAGAACAATAATCTCACGATGCACATTCTGCCCAATGGAAGCGTTGAGCAGATGCGCTATGACGCCGGCGGAAACCTGACTCGTCATCAACGTCCCGATGGAAGCGTCGTCGGGATGACCTACGACGATAAAAATCAGATGGTCGGGTTGGTTGACCCGAATGGGCATGCATGGCAGCGTAAGTATGATGATGTCGGAAATCTTGTAGAGGAAATTGATCCGCTCAAGCGTTCGACGAAATACAGCTACGGGAACAACGGGCTACCTGTCCAGATCGTTGATGCAAAGGGAGGCACGAAGTCGCTCGAATACAACCGTGCTGGTCAGCCGATAAGCTACACGGATTGCTCTGGAAAAAAGAGTGAGTGGCGATACGACAATATTGGTCGCGTAGTCGAAGCAAAGGACGCCATGGGTGGAGTGACCACCTATCGGTATGGGGCGAACGGGCAGCCCGCCGAAGTGCGCTCACCATCCGGGGTCGAGCAGTTACATTACGATGCCGAAGGTCGGTTGCTGCGCCATACAGATCAGCTCAATCGCTCGATACGATACAGCTACGACGCAGTCGGTCGAGTCGCGAGCCGTGCGGACGCGCTCGGTCAGACTATTACATATCGATATGACCGTCTCGGCCGTTTGAGCGCATTGGCTGATGCGAATTTTGCGACATATCAGTTTAACTACGATTCGGCGGGGCGGCTGATAGAGGAAATAGGCTTCGACGGGAAATCGACACGCTACGAATACGAACAGACGAGCGGTAGTCTCGTCGCGATAAATGAAGCGGGGTGTGTGACCTCGATAGACATCGACGCAAGCGATCGCTTGCTAAGGCGCGTCGCAGGAGAAAGTGAGGAGCGTTTTGCCTATGACCAGAGTGGTCGACTGATCGAGGCATCAAATCGACATAGTCGCTTGCAGCGCTTTTTTGATCCTGTAGGCAATATTGTGCGAGAGCATCATGCATATAACCTGCTTGGTGCACGGCGCAGCTACGTTTGGCATTACGAATACGACGAGCTGGGCAATCGCCGGCGAACTGTTCGTCCGGATGGACATGCAATCGACTGGCTGATGTATGGCACGGGGCACATGCACGGAATGCTGTTCGACAGTGAGGAGCGGATCCAGATCGAGCGGGATGACTTGCATCGTGAAACGCTCCGAATGTTGCCGAGCAAGATCGGGCAGCGCACAGTGTATGACTCCGCGGGGCGCGTGTCGCTGCAGAGGATTCAGAAGGCGACTTCGCCTGCGTCGCTATCCGAGCGGCGGTATCGTTACGATGCCGCGGGGCAACTGTCGCGAATAGAAGACAGCCGTAAGGGCGGAATCGATTACCGGTACGACCCAGTCGGACGCTTGATGGAGGCGATCAGCCCGGTCGCGAACGAGCGCTTCGTATTCGATCCGGCGAGCAACATCATGGACCATTCCAAGCAGACGGCGGCGCCGTTGCGGTCGAGCCCGGTTCAACCGGACAGTACGTTGCCCGCCGAGGTACCCAAGGTGCTTGGGAATTTGCTGAAAGCATATGCAGGAATGCACTTCGAGTATGACGCGCGCGGAAATCTGATTCGCAAAAGCACTCCGGCTGGAAAGCAGGAATACGAGTGGGACGAGTTCAATCGCTTGCTGACGGCGCGGGTCACCGAATCGACGCGACAGCGCCATGCACGATATTTTTATGATGCGTTCGCGCGTCGAATCGCGAAGGAAGTGGACGGCGAACTGACAGTATTCGGCTGGGATGGCGATACGCTGGCGTATGAAAGCAATGATGCCTGCGGTACTCACTATATCTACGAGCCGGGGTCGTTCGTGCCGATGGTGCAATATATTGCCGAACCCGTAGTTGGCGTTGCTACACCGGAATTGAAGAGCACCGATCGATATGTGCCAGAGGATGACATATTGCAGAAGGTACCGGAGCGTCAGTCTGACGCTAAGCTGTTCTATTACCACTGTGATCAGATCGGTACGCCACAGTTGATGACAGACGAATCGGGAGATGTGGTCTGGGAGGCGTCGTATAGGGCCTGGGGGGATGCGCAGGAAGTCATTGCGCGGGCGTCGAAGGCGGCCGGAATCGCGCCAAAGAATCCCCTGAGATTCCAGGGGCAGCAGATTGATGACGAAACGGGGCTTGCCTACAACCGTCACCGGTACTACGACTCACATACCGGGCGATTTATTTCAAGTGATCCTATTGGACTTGCGGGGGGGATGAACGCGTACGCTTATGCGCCCAATCCTGTCGCATGGACGGACCCGGGCGGATTGAAGTCATATGTCGCCAATTGGGAGCAGGCCGCTGGTCAAAGCGTGCCAAATGGTTTTGAGATTCATCACATTATTCCACAAGGGTTGACCGATAAGGTGAAGGAGATTTGCAAGGGCTACGATCAGGATAGCGCAAGTAACCTTATTGCCCTGCCGAGTCATGAAACCCTGGTTCCTGCGAGAAGTTCGAAGTACATTGGGAAGTCTGTCCACGCTGGGAACCATCCGGTGTATACGGCAGCGGTTCTTGCAGAAATACAGGCCGTAAAGAGGATTCCTGGTCTGACTCCTTGTGCAAAGGTGGTCGCGATTCAAGAGGCAATGCGCGCAAAACTTCGACAGGGAACGCCTATTCATAAGAATCGAGGCGCTACAACGTCACTTTTTGGAATGGGAAATGACTGATCTAAAAATTGGTGTGAATGATATTTTGATGATTGTTCGATCCGATGGTTTTATGAAACCATCGGCTGCGCCTAATTTGAATATTCCGAGCGTTGTGCTACATGATAAGGTTGCTCTGCTTCAGGGTGTTTCCGGTAGATCGGGAGGTGACGAGGCTTCGGATTTTGGGTGGCGTGAATGGGTCGAATTGAAAGAAAATATCTCCTTGCCAATTCAGAATAAATTCTACGGCAGAGATGATCTCGATGTTGCTAAGTGGGGTGGCGACGTAGACAGACTTGGGGATGAAATCTTGAGTCGTCTGGATCCTCAGGGATTGCGACTGCTGGTCGATGAGATCTTGCAGGATTTCACTGTTTTAATGATGCTTCCTTCTGGCGAGAGGGAGGTGGATTCATTGTTCTATGCAATTTTTGCTTCGTATCAGCAAGGATATTTGCCGTGTGGCTGGGATGGTAGTTACCCGGTTGGTCGACTGAAGTTATTCGGAGGGTAAATGAAGATCAGTGGAGCTGAAATTGTGAGCTATCTCGGTGAGGATAGAAAGCTCATTGGTGAAAGGCTTTTGGGTAAAGTGTCGTCATTTGAGGTTGAGGAAAACAAAGGGCGGGAGTATATCAATCTTAAAAAGCTGGGTGTTGTGCTTGCGCTCTCGGGGGACGGGGTGGTAAAGAAACTGACCGGCGTCAGGTTTCATAGAAATCACCCATTTCTTCAAGGATTTTCTCCATATTTGGGTGATTTGCCATTTGGGATATCGTTTGATATGACGCTCGATGATCTAAGTGGTGCTCTTGGTCAACCGAATGCCGTGGATAAGGATGGTAATGTGCTTGTTTCGGCGGCCTGGAGTAAGGATGGTGTCGATATTTTTGCATATTTCGACGATGAGACGGAAGAAATACACACATTCGGATTTTATAGGGAATAGTTTTTAATTTCGTATTTTTCGGAGGGGTAATTCGATTTGGGTAAGATGGATTGCTCTTTCTCCTTTCATCGAGGCGGCTTGTGAGTTGTAGTCATGTTTGCGTCCGACAGGCGCATCGATTCCGCACGGCATTGGCGTGCCGTGGCTCCGGACGAGTTCGCATGCTGGATTGAAGCTTTTGACTTCGTGTATTTCGGGGAGCCGATATAAGGTCGCTTCGTTAGGGGCATTCGGTCCGTCGCATTACCCGTGCCACTGGCTTCGTCAAACGAGGAGTCCGATCGCGAGCGACTTGACCGGCAACAACGGCGTGCGGATCTCACGGGTACGAAATTGGCATAATCACGGCTCGCTGCACGAGCGCGGTAGTAACCACGCGCGTGCGCCGTTACGTAATCGGAGGCGGAGAAGTGGGCGATTCGCCACCTCGATCCACGCCCCGACGCATTTGCCTCAGCTATAACCGCACCACCCATGTTGATTACTTCCGTGACTGAAGCATCTCTGAAACACATCCTCGAACGCCCGGGCGACTTCGCCGGTTGGCTCCACTTGCCACCCATGCCGTGGACGCTCGATACCGAAGGCATGTTCTCGGAAGACTCCAAGGACGCGGACGACGACGCTGTACCTGCCATCGCGAATCAACCCGGCTGGCAGATCACCTTGGACAGCGCGACGATCGAGGACATCGTGATCAACGCGCATGACCAGATCGACGAACCGACGCTCGCTCAGTTGTTCGACGCGTTCGTGTTCTACGTCGACAACGACGCGTTCATCCTGTTCTGACGTCACACCGCGAGCACGCCACAAACAAAAAAGGACCGCCAAGCGGTCCTTTTTTCATGAAGCATCAGCGCCGGAACGACGCTCACCCCTCAAGGCAACGAAATCGTCAAATTAGCCGACTCTGGCCCGACCTTGATGACTTGGGAATAAGGCGCCAGCGCCTGCAGCGTCTTGTCCTTGAGATACGTGTTGAGCCCGAGATACCCGAGCAGCGCGACCAGCGCGAACACGGCCCCAATCGCCCAAACCGGCACTTCACGCTTGAGTCGATGCGCGATCTGATCCGGCAGCGGCCAATGCGGCGCAAACGCGGCCCGCTTACCCTTCATATGCGCGATCTCATCGCCCAGCCGCGCGGTGAGGTAAGCCAGCTTCTCCGGCCCCTCGAGCAGATACTTCCCCTGGAACCCGAGCAGCAGGCACATATGAAACACCTCGAGCGACTGCAGCCGCGCCGCACCCTGCGCGCGACATTCCTCGAGATACTGGAAGAACTTCTCGCCCGCGAGCTGCTCGCCGAACAGCACGAGCTGCAGCGGTCGGCGCTCCCACTCCGTGCGGATCTTGAACTGCGACGACAGCACCATCTCGTCGATCGCCGCGCAGAACGCGAACTTCGCGCCGTACACGTCTTCAGCCGCGATATTCAGCTTCTTCGCGCCGCGCTCGAAGTCCGACAGGAATTCCTGGATGCGCGTGCTGAACTCGCCCGCGCTCTCCGGCTCCCGCCCGTTCTTGAGCAGGAACAGCATGAAGAACCCGTCGTACAGCAGGTCGAGCAGCGAACGGGCCTGGAACGAGGCGTCGGTCGACGCCGGCGTGTGCAGCGGGGCCGGCGCGTTGTCGCCGAACAGGGAAGGCGCGTAGCTCATGATGTGACCGCGATCAGTTCGAATTTCAGGTCATTGATGCCAGTCGGCGCGTAGATCATCGCGGACTGGGCCTGCAGCATGCGCTCGTACAGCGGGCTACGCGAATCGAGCGCGAAGTAGCATGCGCCGGGGCGCACCGGAATCGCGGGCGGCACCTGCGGCGTGTACGAAAGCCGCACGCCGGGCATGGCCGACAGCACGAGCTTGTCGACGTCGTCGGGCGCGCCGACCTTGAAGCGGGCCGGCACCGCATCGACGAGCTCGACGCTCGGCATGTCCGCGGACACCGCCAGGTAGAACTCGGTCTTGTCGTCGATCTTGCCGGAATCGAGGCGGCCGAGGTGGAACGACGGGCGCACCTCGTCGAGCGTGATCGCGAAGTAGCGCGTCGAGATCACGGTGTCGAGCAGCTCGCGCAGCATCAGGTCGAGACGCGCGAAGCTCGGGCCCGGATCATCGTGGCGGTACACCGGCAGGTCGGCGAGCGTATAGCCCTTCGAGAACGTCATCAGCTGGCCTGCGAGGCGCAGCAGTTCCTGGAACAGCCGCTCCGGATGCAGCGCCGAATGCTGGTGCAGGTGTGCGAGCGTCGCGAACGCGGCGTTCGCGGTGTGCAGCAGCCAGAACGACGCGATGTCGCCCGAGCGGAATTCGATGATGTTCTTCGACGGCTCGCGGTGGAAGCCGTACAGCGCGTTCACCTTCGCCTGCAGCGCGTCGACGAGCTGGCGCAGCCGCTGGTGGAGGATCGGCGACGCGTCGATCGCGAGGCACGGCGGCACGAAGCTGTCGTCGATCTCGAAGCCGGACGTCGCGGTGCGGCGCACGCGCACGAGCGGCACCGACAGCAGCTGGTCGCGCGGTTCGCTGTGCGCGATCAGCTTGACCTGCGTCTTCAGGAACGTGATGTCGGCTTCGGCGGCGTCGGTGAAGTTGTCGCCGACGCTCGTCTGCTCGCTGACGAAGCGCGTCATGAAGCCGGCGGCCGGATCGTCGCTGTAGTTGGTGCCGTTCTCGCGCAGCGGGTGCAGCGCGAGATAGAACACGAATTCGTTGATGCCGTCAGGCAGCGTGTCCAGCGCGATCGGCGGCGGCAGGTCGTCGGCCTGCGGCGCGGCATACAGCGCGCCGTCCGGGAACACGAGCGCAAGCTCGGCCACCCGCAGCACGTTGCTGCCGAGCGCATCGCGGTCGATGCGCACCGAGCGCACGCCCCAGTTGTACGGCTGGATCGCCTGGATCGATTCGAACAGGCGCGCTTCGTGGTACGCGTCCTGTCGCTGAAAGTGTTGAGGCCGGAGGAACAGCCCTTCCCCCCACAGCACCTTGGCCGAATAACTCATGTCAAATCCGGTTAATGTCGCGTTGCGATGTAATCGATTTGTTCGTGCCCGAATTAAATCGCCAATTGTTAACTCTTGTTAATTGACATTCGTGCGTCATTGTTTAACCGCAGGAGACCGAAGAAAGCAAATTCAGCGGTTGTGAAGGCGCACCCTGTTGCGGTGCGATGACAGTGCCGTCGGTGACCGTCATCGCGCAATTATGCAGGCCGATGATTATGCCGGATTTCTCCGACTTCACCGGGTCGAACGTCAGTTTCCATCGTTGTAAGGCGGGATCGCGGAACAGCGCGACGATGCCGAATGCCTGCGCTTCGCGCGAAACCTTCTCGGTCGCCGTATAGCGCTGGCCCGGAATCAGCGTGATTTCACGCACGTTCAGCAGATCCGCACCCAATGCGGCCTTTTCCTTGGTCGGATCCGTGAATGCGTCGAACGGCGCCTGCTGGAACGACGTCGGGTCCTTCAGCGTATAGAGCCGCACGACGAGCGCGAGCGGCTTGTGGTCGGTTGCGGCATTCAGGTTCGGCGCGGCGGCCAGCGTGATGCCGAGGTTGCGCGGCGGCTTCTGCGCGTCGGGCACCTCGGGCTTGCCGATGCCGGCCGCGGACATCACGGCGCTCGCGGCCGAGCCGAGCAGCGGGGCGGCCGCGCATCCGGCCAGAAGCGCGCAGGCAACCAGTGGCAGCGCGTAGCGAATCATCAACGATCTCATCGTATTTCCGGCGGGCTGCCTTTTATCCCTGTCAAATCTGCCGGGTATTTCCGCGTTCGCTGCGTGTCCCCGGCATTGCACTGTTCAACTATTAAGCACGCCCGCGTCGAGGCAGGCGCCCGGAAATTTTTGCCACCGTCCGGGCGGCGCGTCGCGAAACCAGTAAAACTTGCCCGTTCCGGCCGAAAGAAAAATCGCTGCGAGCCCGCTGCGAGAGGCCATTGGAGGGGGTAGCGCCCGGTTTTAAAAGGAATTACTCTTCACACGACGATTGAATTATGAAAAATTGATCGGTACTATACCCGCGCGCTTCTTGCAAAGCAAAAGAACCAGATTCTCAACGATTTAAAACTCACGCGCCGGTGGATATAACGATGAAAGACCGTCTCTTCGCAAAACTGTCTGGGGTAGTAGTGGCTTGCGGCGTGATCGCAGGTTGTGCGAGCCAGCCTCCGGCGCCGCCGACTGCCGAAGTGTTCAACAAGTCGCTGGCGGATGCGGACGCAGTTGCGAAGGCGGGGGACCAGGACAAGGCGCTCGGCCTGTATCAGCAGCTCGCGAAGTCGGATCCGACGCGCGAAGAGCCGTGGTCGCGCATCGCGCAAATCCAGTTCGCCCAGAACCATTACGGCCAGGCAATCGTTGCCGCGCAGGAAGCGCTGCAGCGCGACGCGACCGATCGTCAGGCGAAGAGCGTGCTGGCCGTGGCCGGCCTGCGGATCGCGACGCAGTCGCTCGGCGAGCTGCGCCAGGATTCGTCGCTCGCGGGTGACGCGAAGTCGGATGCGCAGGCGCTCGCGAAGCAGCTGCGCGACACGCTGGGCGAATCGGCGCTGTTCCCGCCGGAAACGAAGGTCGTGAAGCCGCGCCAGACGCGCCGTGTCGTTCATCGTGCGAAGACCGGCGGTGCACCGGCGGCCGAAGCAGCGGCGACCAGCACGCCGACGCCGCCCACCACGCCGCAAAAGGGCGGCGCCGACCCGTTCGGCGCACTGCGCAACTGACCGCAAGACTGACGCGATAACCACAACTAACCTGGGAGCCGTCGAGATGGCCAAGAAAGAAAGCATTCAGAAAAGCTTGCAGAAAATACGGCCGCCGCGCGTCCAATTGACCTATGAGGTCGAGAAGGGCGATGCGATCGAGGTGAAGGAACTGCCGTTCGTCGTCGGGGTCGTCGGCGATCTGGCGGGCCAGTCCGAAATCGAGCAGCCGAAGCTGCGCGACCGTAAATTCGTCAACATCGATCGCGACAATTTCGACGACGTGATGAAGGCGATCGAGCCGCGTGCCGCGTTCCAGGTGGAAAACCGCCTGAGCCCGGAAGGCGGCAAGTTCGCGGTCGACCTGAAGTTCCGTTCGCTGTCGGATTTCAGCCCGGACGAAGTCGTCGAACAGGTCGAGCCGCTGCGCCGCCTGCTCGAGGCGCGCTCGAAGCTCGCCGACCTGCGCAACAAGCTCGCCGGCAACGACAAGCTCGAGGATCTGCTGTCCGAGGTGCTGAAGAACACGCAGCAGCTGCAGGAGCTCGCGAAGGGCACGGGCAGCGACAAAGACGGCGAATGACGACGGAGTGTTGAGATGAACCAGCAAACGGCTGCGGCCCAAGCGAGCGGCGCGGACTACGCCGCCGGGACCTCGCTGCTCGACGACATCGTCGAGAAGAGCAAGGTCGCGAAATCCGATTCCGAGCATGCGCGTGCGAAGGACCTGATCGGCGAACTCGTGCACCAGGTGCTCGACGGCACGGTGATCGTGTCGGACAACCTGTCGGCCACGATCGACGCGCGCGTCGCGGAACTGGACCGCCTGATTTCCACGCAGCTTTCCGCAGTGATGCACGCGCCGGAATTCCAGCGCCTCGAAAGCACGTGGCGCGGGATGGACTACCTGGTCAAGGAAAGCAACACCGGCCAGACGATCAAGATCAAGGCGCTGCACGCGCCGAAGCGCGACCTCGTGCGCGATTTCAAGGGCGCGAGCGAGTTCGACCAGAGCGCGCTGTTCAAGAAGGTCTACGAAGAAGAATTCGGCACGTTCGGCGGCTCGCCGTTCGGTGCGCTGATCGGCGATTACGAGATCTCGCGCCAGCCGGAAGACATGTACTTCATCGAGCAGATGTCGCACGTCGCGGCGGCCGCGCATGCGCCGTTCATCGCGTCGGCATCGCCCGAGCTGCTCGGCCTCGAGTCGTTCTCCGACCTCGGCAAGCCGCGCGACCTGGGCAAGGTGTTCGATACGGTCGAATATGCGAAGTGGAAGTCGTTCCGCGACGCCGAAGATTCGCGCTACGTCGGCCTGACGCTGCCGCGCTTCCTCGGCCGCCTGCCGTTCAATCCGAAGGACGGCCAGACCGCGGAGAACTTCAACTTCGTCGAGGACGTCGACGGCACCGACCACGACAAGTACCTGTGGTGCAACGCCGCGTGGGCGTTCGCTGCGCGCCTGACGGCCGCATTCGACGACTTCGGCTGGTGCGCGGCGATCCGCGGCGTCGAAGGCGGCGGCCTCGTCGAGGACCTGCCGACCCACACGTTCAAGACCGACGACGGTGAAGTCGCGCTGAAGTGCCCGACCGAAATCGCGATCACCGATCGCCGCGAGAAGGAGCTGAGCGACCTCGGCTTCATCCCGCTCGTCCATTGCAAGAACTCAGATTACGCCGCGTTCTTCGCTGCGCAGTCGGTGCAGAAACCCAAGAAATACAGCACCGACAGCGCGAATGCGAACGCCGTCCTGTCCGCCCAGCTTCAGTACATCTTCTCGGTATCGCGCGTCGCGCACTACCTGAAGGCGATGATGCGGGACAAGATCGGCAGCTTCGCATCGGCGCAGAACGTGGAGACTTTCCTCAACCGGTGGATTTCGCAATACGTCCTGCTCGACGACAACGCCTCGCAGGAACAGAAAGCGCAATTTCCGCTGCGCGAGGCATCCATACAAGTGTCGGAGATTCCGGGCAAGCCGGGCTCGTATCGTTCGGTCGCGTTCCTGCGCCCGCACTTTCAGCTCGACGAACTCTCGATTTCTCTGCGACTTGTCGCTGATCTGCCCAAACCGGCAAATTCATAAGCGAGTAAATCGCCCGGGCGGGCCGCCTGGGTAGGACGTTAAAACCACCTCTTTGGGGAGTCGAAGGGCCATGTTACATATGCACTTGCAGTTTGGTAGTCCCGCGGTGAAGGGCGAATCCGCGGACAAGGACCACCAGGGCTGGATCGAGCTGAAATCGTGGGATCACTCGATCGTTCAGCCGCGTTCGGCAACCGCATCGACCGCTGGCGGTCACACGATGACGCGTTGCGAACACGGCGACATGATCTTCACGAAGGAAATCGATTCGTCGAGCCCGCTGCTGTACCAACACGCTTCGGGCGGCACCACGTTCGACGAGGTGACGGTCCATTTCTCGCGCGCTGACGGTGAAGGCAAGCGCGTGCAGTATCTGGAAGTCAAGCTCAAGTACGTGATCATCTCGAGCATCGCCCCGAGCGTTCGCGAAGAAGGTCTGCCGCTCGAGACGTTCTCGCTGAAGTACGCAGCTGTGCAGTGGAAGCAAACCCAGCAGAAGATCGGCGGCAACCAGGGCGGCAACACGCAGGGCGCCTGGAGTCTGACGAAGAACGACAAGACCTACGCGGTCTAAGGTCGGTTGCGGCAACGGGGCGCTCGGCGTCCCCGTTGCCGTTTTCGCTGTACATACCGGCCGATGAAACGATTCGAACCCAGTTTTCTCGACAAGCTGTTCGACGACGAACCGCACCTGCCGGCCTCGGCAGCGATGCGGCAATTGTCGCTGGACGAGCTCAAGAACACGGTCGCCCGCGACGTCGAGGCGATCCTCAACACCCGTATCGCCCACACCGAGAACGAGCTGGCCACGCTGCCGGAGTGCCAGAAGTCGGTGCTGACCTACGGGCTGAACGATTTCGCGGGGCTGAGCCTGGCGAGTCACTACGATCGCGCGTTCATCTGCAAGTCGATCCAGCAGGCCATCGCACGCCACGAGCCGCGCCTGCAGCAGGTGCAGGTGACGTTCGAGCTGAACGAGCAGGCCACCAACGCGCTTTACTTCGCGATCCAGGCGCTGCTCGTCGTGCACCCGGCCGAGGAGCCGGTGAGTTTCGACGCGATGCTGCAGCCTTCGACGCTGCAGTATTCGGTCACGCGCGCACGCGCCGCAAGAATGCAGTAAATCAAGCCGCCGAGCGGGCCGGACCGCCCGGTGGTGGATCAGGGTCCGGCAGGAAATATTGAGGTTCGGGGTCGTCGATGGAAGAATTGCTGCCGTATTACGAGCGCGAATTATCGTTTTTGCGGCGCTATTCGCGAGATTTCGCCGAACGCTATCCGAAGATCGCGGCGCGGCTCGCGCTGTCCGGCGAGCATTGCGAGGATCCGCACGTCGAGCGGATGATCGAGTCGTTCGCGCTGCTCGGCGCGCGCATCAACAAGAAGCTCGACGACGATTACCCGGAATTCACCGAAGCGCTGCTGGAAGTGCTGTATCCGCACTACCTGCGGCCGTTCCCGTCGTGCTCGATCGCGCAGTTCACGCCGGCGTCGCCCGGCCAGCAGACCGAACCGGTCGTGATCGATCGCGGCACCGAGCTGAAGAGCCGCCCGATCCGCGGCGTGCAGTGCCGGTTCCGTACCGCCTATGACGTGACGCTCGCGCCGATCCGCATCTCGGAAGCCCGCTACACGCCGGTCGCGCTCGCGCCGAGCGCGACGGTGCTGCCGTCGAACGCGACGGGCGTGATCTCGATCACGTTCGAATCGCTCGCCGCGCAGCTCGATCTCGGCGCGCTGAAGCTGCCGACGCTGCGCGCGCACCTGCACGGCGAACAGTCGTTCGTCGCCGCGCTGACCGACTGCCTGTTCGTCAACGTGCTCGGCGCGTATGTCGAGCCCGAACGCAACGGCCGCTGGACCGCGCTGCGCAAGCTGCCGATCGCGCATGCCGGCTTCGACGAGGACGACGCGCTGATCGACTACCCGGCGAAATCGCATCCCGCGTATCGCCTGCTCACCGAATACTTCGCATTCCCCGACAAGTTCGATTTCGTCGACTTCGACATCGCGGCGATCGCGCGCGCGAGCGGCCGCTGCCAGCGCGCGACGCTGCATCTCGTGCTGCAGGACGTGCGCAGCGATTCGCATGTCGCGCGGCTGCTCGAACTGTTGACGGCGAGCCACTTCCGGCTGTTCTGCACGCCGATCGTCAACCTGTTCCGCCAGCACGGCGAACCGATCCGCATCACGCACCGCGCGGTGTCCTACCCGGTGATCGCCGAGGCGCGGCGCGCGTTCGCGTACGAGGTGTATTCGATCGATTCGGTGAAGCTCGTCAGGCAACAGGCGCACGAGGAATCGGTGATCGAGTTCCGGCCGTTCTATTCGCTGCATCACGGCGAATCGGCGCGGATCGGCCATTACTGGTTCGCGCGCCGCAACGACTGGGTCGCGCAGAAGAGCCCCGGCTACGAAACCGAGATCTCGATCGTCGACATCGATTTCGAGCCGACGTCGCCGCAGACCGACACGCTGAGCCTCGACCTCACCTGCACGAACCGCGACCTGCCGGCGATGCTCGCGTTCGGGCTCGAAGGCGGCGACCTGTTCCAGGAAGGCGGTGCGCAGACGAGCGGCATTTCACTGCTGCGCCGCCCGACGCAGAGCGTGCGCTTCGAGCGCGGCCGCGCCGCGCACTGGCGGCTCGTGTCGCATCTCGCGCTCAATCATGTGTCGCTGGTCGCGCACGGCCTCGCGCCGCTGAAGGAAATGCTGACGCTGTACGACCTGCGGCGCACCGCCGTGTCGATGCGCCAGATCGACGGCCTGGCCGGCATCGAGCAGCGCGGCGCCGTGCAGTGGCTGCCCGGCAAGCCGTTCGCGACCTTCGTGCGCGGCATCGAGATCCGCCTGACGATCGACGAGGAACACTTCGTCGGCGCGAGCCTGGCCTCGTTCGTGCGTGTGCTCGACAGCTTCTTCGGGCTGTACGTGCACCTCAACAGTTTCGTTCAACTAGTCGTCGTGTCGAAGCGCACCGGCGAGGAGATCATCCGATGCAAGCCCCGGACCGGCGAATCGATCCTGGCGTAGTCGACGCGCTGCTCGACGAACCGCACCGCTTCGAGTTCTTCCAGGCGGTGCGCGTGCTCGAAGGGCTGTTCGCGCGGCAGGCGTCGGACGCGCCCGGCGCGTGGCGGCAGGGCGACGTGGTCGCGCAGCGCATCGAATTCCGCAACACGCTGTCGCTCGGCTTTCCGCCGAGCGAGATCGAAGGCGCGCGTTCGTTCGACGACGACGGCACCCACCTCGACACGGGCGAGGCGCGCGGCGCCGCGCTCGCGGCCGGTGAGCTCGGCCACGTCGAGCTGACGCCCGCGTTCTTCGGGCTGCTCGGCGGGCAGGGCGCGCTGCCGCTGCATTACACCGAGCAGATCGTCGCGCGCGAGCACCTGAAGCGCGATCATGCGGCGCGTGCCTTCTTCGACGTGTTCTCGAACCGCGCGACCGCGCTGTTCTATGCCGCGTGGAAGAAATACCGGCTGCCGTTCCACTACGAACTCGACCGTGACGAGCGCTATCTGCCGCTGCTGCTCGCGATCGCGGGCGTGCCGAGCGACGAGGTGCGCGACAGTCTCGCGGCCGGCGTGGGCGGCGTGCTCGACGAGGCCGTGGCCGGCTATGCGCTCGCCGCGCGGCACCGGCCGATGTCGGCCGCCTACCTGCAGCGCACGCTGTCCGACTACTTCCGCGTGCCGGTGAAGATCGACCAGTTCGTCGGCAAGTGGTACGACGTGCCGCCCGACCAGCTGAGCGTGCTCGGCGAAGTCAACGCGGTGCTCGGCGCGACGGCGCTCGTCGGCGAACGCGTGTGGCAGCGCGACATGCGCGCGCGGATAGTCGTCGGCCCGCTGTCCAAGCGCGACTACGAGGCGTTCCTGCCCGGCGGCGCGCACGCCATCGCACTGGAGCGGATGCTGACGCTGCTTGCCGGCGTCACGCTCGAATACGAGGTGAAGCTCGTGCTCAAGCGCACCGAGGTCGGTGCGAGCGTGCTCGGCGCGGGCTCGCGGCTCGGCTGGGACGCGTTCCTCTGCACGCGCGACGCGGTCGAGGACCGCTCCGACGCCCGCTACGAACTGCACGTGATTCACTGATTCCGAACGACAACAAACACGCAATCGAACCTGAGACTGAGATCGACGCCATGAGCACGCCTCTGAAGACCCTGATCACGAAACTGAACCCGCTGTGCCGCCACGCGACCGAGCGTGCGGCGAGCGCGTGCCTGGCGCGCGGCCACTACGAGGTCGATCTCGAGCACCTGTTCCTCGCGTTGCTCGACGAAGCGACGGGCGACCTGCCGCTCGCCCTGCGCGCGAGCCGCGTCGATCCGCACGCGCTGCACGCCGATCTCGAGCGCGAACTGACGCGCCTGAAGACGGGCAACACGCGCACGCCGGTGTTCTCCGTGCACCTGATCGCGCTGTTCGAACAGGCCTGGCTGATCGCGTCGCTCGACTCGCAGCTCGGCCGCATCCGTTCGGGGCACCTGCTGCTCGCGCTGCTGACCGCGCCCGATCTCGCGCAATTCGCGCAGCGGATGTCGTCGCAGTTCGCGGAAATGAACGTGACGGACCTGAAGCACAAGTTCGACGAGATCATGGCCGGCTCGAGCGAAGCCGAGCCGCGTCAGGCGGACGACGAAGGCAGCGACGTCGCGCCGGCCGCCGACGGCCTGGCGCCTGCGGCCGGCCCGTCGAAGACGCCCGCGCTCGACACGTACACGACCAACCTCACGCAGCGCGCACGCGACGGCAAGATCGACCCGGTGATCGGCCGCGAAGCCGAGATCCGCCAGGCGATCGACATCCTGATGCGCCGCCGCCAGAACAACCCGATCATGACCGGCGAGGCCGGCGTCGGCAAAACGGCGGTCGTCGAGGGGCTCGCGCTGCGCATCGCGGCCGACGACGTGCCTCCGCCGCTGCGTGGCGTCGCGCTGCACGTGCTCGACATGGGGCTGCTGCAGGCCGGCGCGAGCGTGAAGGGCGAGTTCGAGAACCGCCTGAAGAGCGTGATCGACGAGGTGAAGAAGAGCGCGCATCCGATCATCCTGTTCATCGACGAGGCGCACACGATCATCGGCGCGGGCGGCCAGGCCGGCCAGAACGACGCGGCGAACCTGCTGAAGCCGGCGCTCGCGCGCGGCGAGCTGCGCACGATCGCCGCGACGACGTGGAGCGAATACAAGAAGTACTTCGAGAAGGACGCGGCGCTCGCGCGGCGCTTCCAGGTCGTGAAGGTCGAGGAGCCGAGCGAGCCGCTCGCGGCCGCGATGCTGCGCGGGATGTCCGGCCTGATGGAGAAGCACTTCAACGTGCGGATCCTCGACGACGCGATCACCGAGGCCGTGCGCCTGTCGCATCGCTACATCAGCGGCCGCCAGCTGCCGGACAAGGCGATCAGCGTGCTCGACACCGCGTGCGCGAAGGTCGCGCTCGCGCACAGCGCGACGCCGGCGGCGATCGACGACACGAAGAAGCGCATCGAGCGCATCGACGCGGAGATCGCGTCGCTGGAGCGCGAGGCAGCGGGCGGCGCATCGCACGACGAGCGGCTCGGCGAGCTGCGCGGCACGCGCGATACGGCGCTCGAGCAACTGGCGAAGGACGAAGCGCGCTATGAAGCCGAGCGCGTGATCGTCGCCGAGATCACCGAACTGCGCGAAGCGCTCGACAAGGCACGCGGCCCGTCGGAAGACGGCCAGCCGGTCGACGTGCAGGCCACCCGCGACAAGCTCGCCGAACGCGTCGCGGCGCTGCACGCGCTGCAGGGCGGCGAGCCGATGGTGCCGCTGCAGGTCGACGGCCACGTGGTGGCCGAGATCGTCGCCGCGTGGACGGGCATTCCGCTCGGCCGGATGGTGAAGGACGAGATCGACACCGTGATGAACCTGCAGCCGCTGCTCGCCGCGCGCGTGATCGGCCAGGATCACGCGCTGGAAGCGATCGCGCAGCGCGTGCGCACCGCCACCGCGAGCCTCGAGGATCCGAACAAGCCGCGCGGCGTGTTCATGTTCGTCGGGCCGTCGGGCGTCGGCAAGACCGAGACGGCGCTCGCGCTGGCCGACATCCTGTACGGCGGCGAGCGCAAGATGGTCACGATCAACATGAGCGAGTACCAGGAAGCACACAGCGTGTCGGGCCTGAAAGGCTCGCCGCCGGGCTACGTCGGCTACGGCGAAGGCGGCGTGCTGACCGAGGCCGTGCGCCGCAACCCGTATTCCGTCGTGCTGCTCGACGAGGTCGAGAAGGCGCACCCGGACGTGCTCGAGATGTTCTTCCAGGTGTTCGACAAGGGCGCGATGGACGATGCGGAAGGGCGCGAGATCGACTTCCGCAACACGCTGATCATCCTGACGTCGAACGTCGGTTCATCCGCGGTGATGCAGGCGTGCCTGAACAAGCCGGCGGAGGAATTGCCCGATCCGGACGCGCTCGCCGAGACGCTGCGCCCGCAGCTGTACAAGACCTTCAAGCCCGCGTTCCTCGGGCGGATGAAGGTCGTGCCGTACTACCCGATTTCCGACGACGTGCTGGCCGAGATCATCGAGCTGAAGCTCGAGCGGATCCGCCGCCGGATCGAGGCGAACCACAAGGCCGCGTTCGAATGGGACGAGTCGCTCGTCGAGGCGGTGCTCGCGCGCTGCACCGAGGTCGATTCGGGCGCCCGCAACGTCGACCACATCCTGAACGGCACGCTGCTGCCGGAGATCGCGGGCCACGTGCTCGGCCGGATCGCCGACGGCGAGGCCATCGCGCGCATCGCGGTGCGCGCGGACGAGGCCGGCGAATTCACGTACGCCGTCGAATGAGCGCGGCCGAGCAACGCAAGCATTTGATGAACTGACCGAACCATGCCGATCAATCTCCCCGAGCTGCTGACGCCGATCAGCGATGCGTCGCCCAGCGGCGACGACCTGCTGTTTTCGAACGAATTCGACGCGATCCAGGATGCGCGGCGCTACGACGATCCGACGCTCGACCAGGGCGAGTGGGTGACCGAGATCAAGGAGGCCGACTGGGGCTTCGTGGTCGACCATGCGGGCGAGCTGCTGCGCACGCGCACGAAGGACCTGCGGCTCGCCGTGTGGCTGACCGAGGCGCTCGCGCTCGAGGACGGCATCACCGGCCTCACCGAAGGCTATGCGCTGCTCGAGGGCCTGTGCCGCGACTTCTGGGACACCGTGCATCCGTTGCCGGAAGACGACGACACCGAGCACCGGCTCGGCAACGTCGCGTGGCTGTCCGGCCGCACGGCCGAGCTGCTGCGCGCGGTGCCGATGACGGACGGCGCGTCGAACGCGTTCAGCACGCTCGACTGGGAAGTGGCGCAGCACGTCGCGCAGGCCATCAAGCGCGACCCCGAACACGCGGACGACATCGCGCGCGGCAAGCCGTCGATCGAGCAGATCGATTCGTCGCGGCGCGTGACGTCGATCGCGTTCTACACCGCGTTGCTCGCGAACCTGAAGGCGTTCGAGTTCGCGCTCGACGCGTTCGAGGAGCGCCTCGTCGAGCGCGCGGGCGATTCGGCGCCGAGCTTCCGGCAGGCGCGCGACGCGTTCGAGACCGTGTACCGGCTCGCCGAGCGCTTTGCGCGCGAGCAGGGCTATACGGGCAGCGCGCCGCACACGCCCGCGGCGCAGCAGGCGCAGCCCGAGCGTATCGAGCCGGTGTTCGGCAACCCGATCCAGACGGAGGAGACTCACGTGCAGCCGCAGCCCGTTCCGCGCGCCCCGGTGACGCAGATGATCGCCGGCATCCAGAACCGTGCGCAGGCCGTCGACCAGTTGCGCGCGGTCGCCCGCTATTTCCGCCAGACCGAGCCGCACAGCCCGGTCGCGTATCTCGCCGACAAGGCCGCCGAATGGGCCGACATGCCGCTGCACAAGTGGCTCGAGAGCGTCGTGAAGGACGATGGCTCGCTGTCGCATATTCGTGAGTTGCTGGGCGTGCGGCCGGACGAGCAGGCGTGAGCGACGATGCCGCGGCGACGCGCGTGACGCGTGCCCGGACGCCGTCGTGTGGTGAGGGAAGGGCTCTTTCCTGAGAGCGCGGGCCCCGGCGGGTCCGCGGCAAACAAGAAGGTGAGTGACGCATGAACGCGACAGAACTGGCGCAGGCGATTCGCGGCGGCCTGATTCAGCAGGACCGCCTGCTGAAAACGGACATCCCGTCGTTGCCGGACCATGCGCTCGTACCGCGCCGGGCCATGACCCGTTCCGAACTGGGGCGCGATTTCAGCGTGACGCTCGATCTGGTGTCCACCGCGAGCGACGTCGAACTCAAGACGCTGATCGCACAGCCGATCACGCTATGGATCCAGCAGGCGGACCGGTCGTATCGCCCGATCAACGGCTATGTCCATACGGCGCGCCGGCTCGGCGCGGACGGCAGCCTGTCGAGCTACCAGCTCACCTTCGCGTCGTGGATGCACTTCCTCAAGTTCCGCAGCGACATGCGGTATTGGCAGGATCAGAGCGTCGACGCGATCCTCGCCGATGTGTTCGACGCGCATCCCCAGGCCAAGGGCCGGTATCAGTTCGCGCTGTCGAAGCCGCTGCCGTCGCGCTCGTACTGCCGCCAGAGCGAAACCGACTGGAACTTCGTGCATCGCCTGATGGAGGACGAAGGGCTGTTCGGCTTCTGGCGGCATGCCGACGACGGCAAGACCCATACGCTCGTCATTACCGACGATCTGCATGCGGTCGACGAGCTGGCGCCGAAGGCCGTCGGCTTCGATCGCTCGGGAAGCGGCGCGGAAACGACCGGTTTTACGCAATGGGCTGCGTCGAGGACTCTGCAGAGCACGCTGCACACGACGCGCACGTTCGACTACAAGTCACCGTCGTCCGCGGGCAATCCGAACGGCACGACGCTGCCGACCAAGGCCGGCCAGGGCGACCTGCCGGATCAGGCGGAAATCTACGAATACACGGGCGCCTACACGTATCCGGGCCAGGACCGCGGCGAACATCTGTCGAAGATCCGCCTGGAGGAATGGGAGTCGCGCGCGAAGCGTTTCTTCGGCGTGGGCGGCGTGCGCGGGATCGATGCGGGCCGGCGCTTCGCGCTGGTCGATCATCCGGAGCACGACCGCGATCCGGAGCGCGATCGTGAGTTCGCGGCGATCGGCGTGACACGCTACATCGAGAACAACTTGCCGCTGTCGGACCACGAGGCGCACTTCCCGCACAGCCTGCAGGACCGCCTCGCGCAGGCCAAAGCCGGGCACGGTGCGGCGGCTGCGTTCGAAGTCGGGCACGAAGACGGCTCGGCCGGGTTCTATCTCGTCGAGGTCGAAGCGCAACGCGCGGCGGTGCCGTATCGCAGCCCGTTCGAACACAAGAAGCCCGTGATGCAGCTCGAGACGGCCGTCGTCGTCGGGCCGAAGGGCAAAGAGGTGTATACGGACGAGCTGAATCGCATCAAGGTCATGTTCGTCTGGGACCGGCAGAACGAGGGCACCGAAACCGCATCGTGCTGGATGCGTGTCGTGCAGTCGGATACCGGCGGCGGCTATGGGGCCGTCCATATTCCGCGGGTCGGCGAGGAAGTGCTGATCGGCTATATCGGCGGAGACTGCGACCGGCCGATCGTGATGCATCGCGTCTACAACGGGGCAACCAGGCCGCAGTGGCATAGCGACGGCATCCTGTCGGGCTTCCGGTCGAAGGAGTACGCGGGGTCGGGGCACAACGAGATGGTGCTCGACGACGCGACCGGCCAGAACCGTGCACGCCTGTTCAGCAGTAGCGCGAATTCGCTGTTGCATCTCGGCTACCTGATCGAGCAGAACGGCAACACGCGGGGCGCGTATCTCGGCTCGGGGTTCGACTTGCGCACGGATGCATACGGCGCCGTGCGCGCCGGGCAGGGGCTGTACGTCACGACGCATCCGAAGCAGGCGAGCAGCCAGCCGCTCGACGTGCGCGAGGCGCAACAGCAGCTCGTCGATGCCGAGGGGCTGATCGAATCGTTGTCGCAGGTCAGCGAAGCGCATCAGGCCGAAAGCCTCGGCAACGGTCAAGACGCGCTGAAGACGTTCACCGACGCGACGCAGGAGAGCTTGGCGGGCGCGTCGTCGGGCGGCCGGACCGCCGGCGGCGGGACGGGGAACGCGAATGCGTTCAAGGAGCCGGTGATGCTGTTCGCGAGCCCGGCGGGGATCGGGATGGCGTCGCAGCAGTCGGTGCACGTCGCGAGCGACCGGCAGACCAATATCGTCAGCGGTCAAAGCACCTTCATCACGAGCGGCAAGTCGCTGATCGCCGGCATCCGCGACCGCATCAGCTTGTTCGCGCAGAATGCCGGAATGAAGCTGTTCGCCGCGAAGGGCAACGTCGAGGTCCAGGCGCACGCGGACAACATCGAGCTTACCGCGCAGAAGACCGTGAAGCTGGTGGCGGCGACCGAGGCCGTCGATGTGGCCGCGAAGCAGGAGGTCCTGCTGACGTCGGGCGGCGCCTATATCCGGATCAAGGGCGGCAACATCGAGATTCACGCGCCGGGGAAGATCGATTTCAAGGGCGCGCAGCACCAGTTCAGCGGGCCGACGAGCATGCCGTATCCGCTGCCCGCGATGCCGGGCGGCACGTGCAAGCAATGCGTGCTGAACGCGCATAGCGGGCGCGAATCGATGGTCGAGGCGGATTGATGGACGAGGTCAACGACACGGGCGACGTAGTCGATCGGGACGACGCCGTCGAGCCAGGCGAAGCCGTCGACACCGTGCCGAATCCGCGCGAGCCGGCGTGGCCGGCGTTCCTGGAAACACTGAAAGCTTCGCTGGCGCATGCGGACGACGACGGCAGGGCGATGCGGCTTTATGTGCTCGTCGATACGCGCGGCTATCAGGAGCTGGATGTACAACTCGCGACGGTGCGCGGCCTGCGCTATGCGTCGCTCTGGATCGATACCGGGCTCGATGCCTATACCGATATCGCGCCGTACCTGATCGCGTTCGAGCGCGACGCGCTCGACGACGAGCATGGCGAGCATCATCGGCTGCTGCGTCAGCTGTGGCTCGATGCAGTCGATCTGCATGCGGTGACATGGCTGTGGTCGACGTGGACGTTCGATGCGCTCGACGCGCATCTGCGCCGGTATGTGCAGTACAAGCTGCCCAATGGTCGTTCGTACTACCTGTTCTTCTTCGACAACCACGTATTCGAACGTCTGCGGCAGGTGTGGAGCGATGCGCAGACGCGGCAGTTCGTTGCGCCGTTCACCGAGATCCGGTATCGCGATCGTCGGCTCGACGAGGTCGTGTGGCGCAACGATGCGCCGGCGATCGAAGGCGCGGCGCCGGCAGGCGATGCGCCGGGCCTGAGCGAGCAGCAGCACGCTCGGTTGATCGAGCTCGGGTATCCGGACAAGCTCGTGCTGAAGTTTCGCGAGACGATGGGGGCAGTGGTCGATCACTTGTCGGATGCGCAACTGTATGACGAGGTCGTCGAGCAACTCGATCGCGCTGCCGCGCACGGGATTGCCGATGAAGCGGAATTGCAGTGCTACGTGATGACCGGCGTGCTGGTCTCGCCGCGGTTCGACGAGTATCCGGCGGTACAGGCGTGCCTCGAGGCCGTGGCGCAAGGCGAGACGACGCTCAACGATGCGCTGGCGACGATCGACGACGCGACGTGGGATGCGATTCGCGATGCGCATGAGCGGGAATCGCGGGAGACGCTTCGTGGCGTGGCATAGGGTCTCCGTGCTGGGGATGTGCATGCTTGCGGCGACGATGTGCGCTTGCGGGAAATCGGAGCCGGTGTATAGCGGGATTTCGGTGATGGGCCGGAATTATCTGCCGTACAACCTGAGTGGATTCACGATCGCCGACGCATTTGGCAATACGGCGAGTGGCGGAGGCGATGACCCGCCGGGTGCCGGCGGCGGCAGCGTGAAGTGTTGCTACAAGCTCAAGGGCACGGAATTTGTCGTCAAGTGGAATTACTACGATGTCGACCAGTGGCACAAGGGCGACAAGCAGATGTTGCATGGTGAGACGAAGGCATCGATGCCCCAGTCTCAGGTGCCCGACAACGTGGGGTCACGAATTCTTGAAGTGCATTTCTTTCCGGACCGGCATGTCGAATTTCAGTTTCCCGGCCAGTTAGTTGATGACGCACGTCTGCCGATCGTCGCCGTCGTGAAGTGGATGAAGCAGTACCAGACGCAACTCGATAGACGATACGACGAGCGCGAAGATCAGCAGTTTCGCCGTATCGCTCGTATTGTCGCGTCGGCATGGTTGAAATACGGTCTGACGGATCGTGACGATTTGGAGCAGTACACCTACTTCAGTTTGCTCATGAACAGTCGATTCGATACCCATCCGGAGGCTCAGCGCATATTGAAGAGCACGGCGAGCCAGCCAGGTGCATTTGCGAAGTGGGCGCTGTCGCTTCCAGATCACGTGCGTTTCGAAGTGACGAGCGGGAAATTCGTCGCCGTAGCCGCGCCGTCGATAGCTGACGGTTTGCTGCCGTCAGCGCGTGTCGACGAGGCCCAGCATGGTTGATTGTGCGGAGAGCGGTCGTGCAACGAGGGAAGGGCGGTTTGCGCGACAGGCGGAACGATTCCGATGTACTGATACGTCGGTAACGCATGCAGGACAATCTTCGGAAGGAAAACCTCAGTGAATAGATCAACGAGACTTTCGAGTCTGGCGAGCCGTGTCCTGGCAGGGTGTCTGCTCGTGACGGCCGTGGCGGCGTGCAGCAAGTCGGAGCCGACGTATAGCGGTGTTTCGGTTATCGCTCACAACTACCTTCCGTACAACCTGGACGGATTTACGATCACCGATGCCCACGGAAACAAGGCCGGCGGCGGCAATAGCCTGCCGGGTGGCGGAGGCGGGGTGACGTGTTGCTACAAGCTCCAGGGAACCGAGTTCACGGTCAAATGGAATTATGTCGACGTCGACCAGTGGCACAAAGGGAACGAGGAAACGCTTCACGCCGAGGCAAAGGCGACGCTACCGCCGTCGCAGGTTCCGGAGAAGGTCGGCGATCGAATTCTCGAGGTTCACTTCTATCCGGATCGTCACGTCGAACTTCAGTTTCCTGGCGTGCTGATGGACGAATCGCGCATTCCGACGATCGATGTGGCGCGCTGGATGGCGAGCCGGTATCAGGTGCAGCTGAGCAAACGGTACGACGAGCGTGAAGACCAGCAGTTTCGTCGTATTGCGCGGGTCGTCGCGATGGCTTGGCTCAAATATCGCCTGACCGATCTGGACGATCTGAAGCAATACGCCTACTACGCTCTGCTCGTGAACAATCGCTTCGACGCGCATCCAGAGATCCAGCGCCTGTTGCAGGCGGATGCTGGCAAGCCGGGTGCCTTTGCGAAGTCGATGCAATCGTTGCCCAAAAATACCCTGTCCGAATTGACGAGCGACACGTTCGCGTCGGTCACGGTGCCGTCCATTCCCGACGGGCTGGTTCCACCGCCGCGCGTAGAGGAGAAAAAGCATGGCTGAGAAAGTCAAACTCGATCCGGATGACGCAACGCCGACATCTGTCTACGCGCAAATCGCGAGGCAGAACGAGACGATGTATCCGAAGGGCGATTGCATGCCGTGCGGGGCGACGATTCGGATGGGCTTTTTCTTCGATGCGTTCGGACGGCATCGCGACCTCGACGATCAATCGAGTTCGCAGTATTCCAATATCGCCCGGCTTTGGGAGGCGCATCGCGACATCGAGGATCCGAGGCGACCCGCGAATCAGTTCTGGCTCCGCTTCTACTATTCGGGATTGGGCACGCCGCTGAACGAATCGGCCAAGGCCAGCGAATGGATCAATGCGGGCGTGGCCGCTGCCAAGATGGCGGGCAAGAAGGCCCTGAGCGGAGCGGAGTCGGTTGCCAAATCATTCACGCGCGTCAATACGCCACTCAAACAGATCAGTGCGAAAAAGCGTGTCGACGACGTCAAGAAGCAACTCATCGACGGGTTTCTCGAGGGGGATTTTTCGCTTCGACCCATCGACAAGGCATTTCAGGATCTTCGCAAGGACATCGAGCACATCCCCGCTCAGGCGCGGCGTGTGATGAACGTGTTGAACGCATCGCAGGAGCGTTATTGGGAACGAACCAAGGCGACAGGTACGCTGTTGTGGCGCAACGCGAAGAACGATTTCAAGAACAACGTCAAAGGCGCTCCGATGAAGGCGGGCTGGGCGGTTGCGCGCAGTCTTTTTGTCGGCATAGCGATGGAAAACGTGCCGATCGTGCGTGACAATGCCGTCATGGCCAAGGCGTTTGGAACGGGTGTCGATACCCGGTTGATCGCCGCGAAGGACCAGTTCAAAGCCGCGTACGAGGCCGTGAAGAAGCAGATGCCGAAAGTTCGAGCCATCGAGGTGTCGGTGTTCGGGGCGGACCGCGGGTGCGTGCTTGCACGCGCGTTCATCAACGATCTGGCGGAGAAATACAAGCGCAGGGACGATACGGATCTCGCGATTGAAGGCGTGCCTATCCAGATCAAGTTCGTCGGATTGCTCGATGCCGTTTCGTCCGTCATGTCGGAGGAAGCCGGCGAGCTGATCGGAATGGTGCCTTACCTGGGTATGCTCAAGACCAGCTTCAAGGATCGTCCTCTCGCGATACCGGCCAGCGTGCAACGTTGTGTCCATTTCGCCGCGGCGCATGAGATGCGTTTCTATCAGCGTCTCGATAGTCTCGAGAAAACCCGCGGCGAACAGTTTCTCTATCCGGGCACGAGTTGTGATGTCGTCGGTGGCGCGCCGAGCGGATCGCTGGGGCTCAATGCCGAGCTGATGAGAGTTCCGCTGCAGGACATGTTGCTGGAAGCGGTCAAGGCGGGCGCCGTTATGGACACCATGGAGGATTTGTACCTGTACAACGCGCCGGTGTTCAAGCGCTTCAAGCTCTCGGATCCGATCAAGTACGGCGGTAAGGACTATCGAATCAGGGCGCTGGTAAACGCCTACCGGACTCTCGTCCCCCGTAAACCCGGCGCCGACTTCATGGAGCATTCGAAAGTCTTCATGCGCTGGATCTCGGCCCGCTATATGGACCCCGAATTCCGTCGCACGATCGCTGACCCCGTCGCCGACTGGAAGCGCAACATGAGCGACGCCGACCTGCAGCGCAAGACCGCGAAGTCGCAACTCGACTGGGAACTGCAGCGACAAGGCATCAACATGAGCATGCTGGCCAGCCGCAGCCCGGATGATCAGGCGAAGCTTCGAGGAATGAAGGCGGCGAGCGACGCGGCGCAAAAACGCTATGAGAAGTTGATCGCGGAGGCGCCGAATGACTATTCGACGGTGTGGGAGCGTCTCGAAAAGGAAGCGGCAAAGAAGCTGCGCAGCGCGTCGTACCAGGACGGCTGGAAGCAATCCGCGGAGCACATCCGAAATCTGCCGGAAACGTGGGATTCTGATAACAAGGTCAGCGCGGCTACGGTCGAGGCCGCTATGCTGCCCGAAGCTGAAATGGAGCTCGTGTCAGCCTGGAAGGAGGGCATCGAAGGCAAGCATCCGTTGCCACCCGACGTGATGGCACTGTTCGACATGCTCGTCCACGACACATTGCTGACGAGCTGGCAGGACCATGTGCTGGCGCCGTCACTGTACTTCCGGACACGCGACAAGGATACGTTCGGGTCGAGTGATCTCGACAAGGAAGCGAAACAGCGCAAGAAGGACGACCTCGCCGCCGCCCGTATCGACCAGGCCGCCAAGCAGAGCCAGGAATGGGCGAAAAGGTACAAGGGCGGTGCGACGCCTCCCGTTCATTGACGGCGGTAGCCGCCCATGAAAAACGGGCGGCGACAATTCCCGTCGCCGCCCGCATCGGATGATCGCCCGCCGGCTCGCGATGGAGCCGGCCGCCCTCCGCAAATTTACTGCCCCACCCGGAACTCGATCCGTCGATTCCGTGCCCGCCCATCCGCCGTATCGTTCGGCGCGATCGGCTGATCCGGCCCGACACCCGTCGTCGTCATCTGCTGCGGCGGAATGCTCTTCGTGATCAGGTAGCCCTTCACCGAATCCGCGCGCGCCTGGCTCAGCGCGATGTTCGACGTGCGGTTCCCCGAGTTGTCGGTGTGGCCGATGATGTCGACCGTGCGGTTCTGCATCTTCGCGAGTGCGGCCGCCATCTGGTCGAGGATCAGCTTGCCCTGCGGCGTGAGCGTCGCGCTGCCCGTCTCGAACTCGATCGTCCGGTTCGCGAGCGTCTGGTCGAGCACGCCCTGTTCGGACGCCGACACGCGCAGCCCGTTCTTGATCGTATACGTCGGGTTCAGCGTGTTCGCCATGTCGCTCGCGAGTTGCTGGCGTTGTGCCTCGTTGTGCACCTCGCCCTTCATCTCGATCTGCGTGCCGTTGATTTTCAGCTGCCCCTTGCTGATCTGCTTGAGCTGCGTGCCGAGCAGCTTCTGCACGTTCGCGCTCCAGTTCGGCGGCGTCGCGACGTCGCCCACCTCGATCTGGTCGACGACGTTCGTTGCACCGTAGGTATCGCGCAGCTTCTGCAGCACGGCGGCCTTGGTCGCCTCGTCGGGCACCTTGCCGCCGACGACCACCTGGCCGGGCGTCGCGGTCGCGGGCGGCGGCGTGAGGGTGTTCGCGGTGCCGGCCGTGCCGTGCACGACGGCGCCGGAAGCCGTCCCCGGCGCGGCGCCGGGGTTCGCGGACAGCGCGGTGGTCGCGACCGTGCCGTTGCCGACCGGCGTGACGGTCGCGCCGGTGTTCTGCGCGAAGGCCGCGCCGCCGGCGAAGAGCCCGGCAGCGAGGAGGGCGGCGACGGCGGGCGAGCGCGCGGCCGAAAAGCGTGCGCGCCGGGCTTGAATCGTGCGATGCATCCCGTCAGCCTCCGATGAACGCTTCGCGGAACGCGTCGATGGCGACACGCAGCGAGAGTTGCGGTTGGTCGAGGTAGCTGACGAGCTTGCTGATCTGGTGATCGTTTTGCGCATGGGCGTCGATCCACTCGGGATCGTCGATGTCGATGTTGTGGGCGGCGTAGGTCTGCGGGTCGACGACGCTCAGCAGCGTCTTCGCCGACGCGCCGTTGAAGCCGATGATGAGCCGTTCGCGCTCGGCGATCGTGCCGATGAAGATCGCGAGCTCGAAGTCGGCCTGCGCGACGAACGGCGCGATCAGTTCGAGCCAGAACGCGGCGACGAGGCTGCGGTAGAACGGATCGACCGGCAGCGGCAGCGTGAGGCCGCGCTCGATGTGCGACGAGCCGCTCTGCATCACCGGCCGCAGCAGCGAGCCGAGCGCGAGCATCGCGCCGCGCAGCCGCACCGGATGACCGCTTTCCAGCAGCATTTCCTGGAGGCCGTGCAGCGTCTGGTGCTCGACGAAATCGTTGAAGGTGCCGTCATGCGACGTGCCGGGGCCGCCGATGTCGATCGGCACCTGCGTGTCGCCGAGCGCCTGCAGCGCGCCGGGCGGCTCGTCCTTGCCGAGCAGCGGCGGGATCTGCGTGGCGACGCGCGACCACAGCCGCGCGAACGCGAGCGGGCTGCGCGCGAGGAACGCGAGCGGCCGGTCGACCTCGAGCGCGGTCGCACCGAGGAACGGGAAGCGGCGCATCGACACGTCGTGGCTCGCGACCATGTGGCCCGCGATTGCGAGCTTGCTGCGCGAGCCGAGGAACGCGAAATGCATCGGCTTCGCATCCTCGTAGACGAGCTTCCAGCGCGGATCTTCCGCGAGCAGTTCGAGCGCCTGCGCGATCCAGCGGTCGAGCGTCTGCAGCAACTGCGGGTTGTGCGGGCTCTTCACGAAGTCGCCGCGCGACGGAATCTTGCCGAAGTAGGCGATCTGCGCCTGTACGGTTTGCGTCATTGCGCCCCCTGGGCATGCGTTGCGTTGGCGGCCGCGACGGCCGGCGCTGCGGCCGGCGTGCCCGTGCCGGCGGTCTGGGTTGCGTTCTGCGCGGCGCCCGCGCTCGCGTCGGCGACCGACGACGGCAGCTGCAGGCCGCGCAGGCTCTGCTGCTGCGGCTGGTCACCGCCACCGCCGGACGGTTGCGACGTGCTGATGATGCGCATCGTCACCGACACGTTCACGCTGCCCTGCGCCCACGTCAGGTCGAAGGTGCCGTCCGGGCGGCGCTTGCGTTGCGCCGAGTTGATCAGCTTCTCGAGACCGTAGCGGCCCGGCTCGTTGACGAGCTGCACCGTGCGGCCGTCGAAGGTCGTCGCGGACAGCGTCGCGCCCGGCGAGCCCTGCGGGTTTGGCCACACGAAGTTGGTCCACTGCGGCGGCGTGTTGCGGTAGCGCAGCTGCTGGCCGTCGATCGCGATCGTGTATTCCGTCGTGCCCGTGCTCGGCTGCGGCAGGATCTGGAACACGGTCTGCGGCTCGGACGACGCGGCGGCGCTGCCTGCCGCACCGCCGGCGAGCGGCGCGACCCAGCGTGCGAAGCCGTTCGTGAAGTCCGGCGTGAGGCCGATGCCCATGTCGCCCCACGTGCGGGCGGCGAGGGTGTCGCCGCGGCGTACCGCGAGCGGCCCGAGCGTCGTGCCGACGAACTTCGCGATCGAGCCGTCCGGACCGAACACCTGCGCGATTTCACCGGCGCCGGCCTCGACCTTCGCGCTCGCCGCGAACGGGTACTTCGTCGCGAGCGAGTTCTGGAACGGCTGGTAGACCTGCGCGTTCCACACCTTGTTGACTTCGGCGCTGGCCGGCTGGATCACGACCGCGAAAGCCTGCATCAGCGGCCGCACCAGCAGCGGACGCAGCGACTTGCGTTGCGAATCGGTGAGGCCCGTCAGCATCTGCTCGTCGACGAGCTTCAGCGAATCGGCGAGTTCCGACCCGTTGCCGTCGAGCGTCTGCTGCATCAGCTGGCGTGCGCCCGGGCCCGGGTCGCCCTGGTTCTTGATCACGTTGAAGCGCGTGCGGACCTTCGACAGCGATTCCATGTAGCCCTTGAGCATCGACGTGCCGTCATGCAACGCGACGATCCGCGCGAGCCCGATGAACTCCTGGCCGATCGGACCCATCGGCACCTCGGCCGGATTGCCGTTGATGTCGATGTTGGCGGCCGCCACCTGGCCGGCCGGCGAGCGCGAGAACAGTTGCTTGACCCAGTTCACGACGCCCGTCTGCGCCTTCTTGATCGTCACGTTCGCGAGCGACGGGTTGTCCCACGAGGTCTGGTCGTACGCGGTCTCGAGGATCTTGCGGATCGGCGAATCCTGCGGGTCGCCGAGGCGGTTCATCCCGTCGACGGCCTGGCCGAAGCTGCTGAAGCCCTGCACCGCGATGCCCTGCATGAACTTCTGCCAGTGCTGCGCGTACTCGGTCTTGTACATGCCGACCAGCGTCTTCTGGATCTGCTCGGGGCTGCCCTCGAGCGTCAGGTCGTCCTGCGTCGACGTGTTCAGCACCCAGTCCTTCGCCTGCAGTTCCTTGGTCGCCGCGTCGCGGATCGCCGGCTGCACGTAGTCGAACCACGCTTCGCGCGTGAACGTGCCCGGAATCGCGTAGCTGCCGGCCACGAGCCCCTGGTTACCGTCGCCGACGATGCGCGCGATGGTCATCGGCGCGAAGCGGGTCGACGCGCGTGCCTTGATTTCCTCATAGACGCGCTGGCGGGCCGGCATCCCGCGCACGACGTGGCGCAGGTTCTCGCGGGTCTGGTCGACGAGCGCGAGGTTCGCGTCGATCATTGGCCAGTCGTTGTCGTTCACGCGGGCGAGGTAGAACGAGATCATGCGCTCCGCGCTCTTGATCATCTCGTCACGCGGCATGTTGCCGCGATTCGTCTCGAGCCAGCCGCGCCAGAAGCGGGCGAGCTGGTCGGTCAGGTGCGCCTGCTCGACGTGGCGCTTGTCGGACAGCATCAGGTACGTCTTGAGCGCGTTGTACGCATCCTGCACGTTGGTCGGCGACGCGTCGCTGTAGAGGCCGCCCTGCGGTGCGGCCGGCTGCTGCGCTGCGGCCGGCGCGGCGCCGGACGCGGCCAGTGCGGCACCGGCCTGCGGCGCGGCGCCCGCCGCGTTCGTCGAGACCGGCATCGTGCCGCCCTGCACGGCGCCCGATTCGGGCGGGCGCGTCATCGGCACGAGCTGTTCGGGGTGCGCGTTCACGTCCTTCATGAACGACGCGAGGTTCTGCGACACCGGGGCCAGCAGGATCTGGCGCACGCCGTTGTAGTACTCGGTCAGCAGGTGCTGCTCGAGACGGTCGCCCTGGTACAGGCCGAGCGACACCGAAATCGGCTTGTCGCGGCGGAACTGCTCGAGCTGCTCGATCCGGTCCTCGAGGATGTCCATCGCCTGCAGGCGCGACTGCAGGTCGTTGCGGCCCTGCTGCAGGCGCGTGACGTTGTCGAGGTCGGCCTGCACGTTCGCGACGAGCTGCTGGTTGCCGATCGTCGACCAGGTCCAGCCGCCGAGCGCGAGCGCGAGCGCCGCGACGAAGCCGAAGAAGGTCGCGTAGCGCAGCCGCGTCTTGGTCGGGCTCGCGAACTGCCGCACCGTCTGGCGGTCCGCGAAGATCACCTTCGAGAACAGGTCGCGCAGGAAGAAGCCGTTCTTCGAGAACGCGCTGTGCGGCTTCGGCAGCGCGGCGCCGTCGAGGCCGAAGCGATGCGCGATGCGCTGCGCGGCCGCGCTGTTGGTTTCGCCTTCCTGCAGCGCGCTGGTGAAGTAGAAGCCGCGGAAGATCGGCTTGTACTGGAACGGGTTGTTCTCGAACAGCGTCGCGAGGAACGCGCGCAGCGACGGCTTGATCGTCGAGAATTCGAGCGGGAAGCTCAACTGGCCCGGCGACAGCTGGTTGCCGCGCGACAGCGACAGCTGCGCGACGCTGATCTCCTTCAGCCCTTCGTAGAGTTCCTCGAAGTGCGTGTCGAACTGCGCGACGACGTCTCGCTTGTCGTCGGGTTCGTAGGGCAGGGTGGCGCCCCACACGCGGTCGTACTCGTGCTTGTCGCTGCTGCTGAAGAATTCGGTGAAGCCGGTGATCAGGTCGGCCTTCGTGAACATCACGTAGACCGGCGCGAACACTTCGAGCTTCTCCGTCAGCTCCTGAACGCGCTGGCGGAGGTTTTTCGCGAGGTTGATCGCGAATTCGGGGCGGTTGCCGGTGAGTTCGGCGATGCTCGCGGTGACGATGATGCCGTTGATCGGCGCCTTCGGGCGGTAGCGCTTGAGCAGGCCGAGGAAGCCGAGCCACTCGCTGCGGTCTTCTTCGTGCACCGAATAGCGGCCGGCCGTATCGAGCAGGATCCCCTCGGTCGTGAAGAACCAGTCGCAGTTACGCGTACCGCCGATGCCGTGGATCACGGCGCTGTTCTTGTCCGCGAACGGGAACTGCAGGCCGGAATTGAGCACGGCGCTGCTCTTGCCCGCGGCCGGGTTGCCGATCACGATGTACCACGGCAGTTCGTACAGCGCGGAGCCGCCCGACACCTGGCCGATCTTCGACGTCTTGATCGTCTTCACCGCATCCGACAGGCGCGTGCGCAGCACGTCGAGGTCGGCCGTCTTCGCGTCGGGGGCGAGCGCGGCGGCGGCGGGCGCGGCGATCTTGCCGGTTTCCGCCTGCTCTTCCAGCACCTGGCCGAGCTGCTGGTTCGCGCGCTTCACGCGCCAGCGGCGCCACAGCGCGACGACGAGCCACAGCGCGAGGATCGCCGCGAAGGCGATCGCCGCCCACAGGAGCGGCAGCTGCAGCATGTCGGCGACGATGAAGAGGATGGCCGCTAGCGCGACGATCCCGACGATCGAGAGCGTACGCGGATGAGTCAGCACGTTGAGGATGCGTTGCATAGGACGTTCAGGTTCCGGTGCGATTCGATGAGGCGACGCAGGCGCGCCGAGCGGCAAGGGTGGCGCCGCGATGTGTCGCCATGCTGTCAAACGGGATGAAGGGGGCTGGCATCAATGCGCCCGCGGCATCGGAGAAGGCGCGCGCATTAACGAAAGGACGCTGTGAGATTTAAAACGGAAGCGGCGGCCGGAAAAAATCGCGCACCGGAATGCATGATTTTTTGCGCCGCCCATATCGTTTCCTGCCGGGATATTAAAAAGCCCCATGCCGCCCTCATTATTTCCTGTCCGGCAGCCCTGGCTAGCTGCCGCGTCCCAGTTTAAAACCGGGTTTATGGTATTCCACGTGCCCGAGATCCATCATTTTCCAGCGGCCCCCCCAGGTCAGGCCAACCTGTTCGGCGACCTGGCCATACAACTGGTAGCCGCGCATCGCCCACGGATCTTTCTCGGAGATGACCAGCTTGCCGTCGCGCAGGAATGCGTTGTCGGCCGCCAGCCCGAATTGGTGATAACTCTGGAAGGCGGCCGCGTTGGTCACGTTGGTGCCCATCTGCGCCAGCCGGTTCTGCCGTTCCGGGCTCCGATAACCTTCCAGCAACGCCATTTCATAACCATATTGTTCGTGCATGATCTTGTAGACCAGCAGCAAACGCGTACGGAAATCCGGATCCAGCAGGTTCCAGTCGCGGCTCGCATCCTTCAGCGCCGGGCGTACCTGTTCGACTTCCTTGGTGGCGAAGACTTCCGGCGGCAGCGGCGGGGGCGGCACGAGTTGTTCGCCCTGCAGCAGCGCGGCGATCTTCTCGTCGGGCACGCGCGCCGTGTCGTCGTACTGGAACAATTGCCGGCCGCGTAACGCAATGGCGACCAATGGCGGCGTCGCAAGAATACCTGCCGATACCATAATCATCAAGCGCCGGCGAACCAGTAAATTTTGCACGTCGTTTAAAGCGCCGCGCGTAGCGCTTGCCGATTTAACAATCTGACTTCGCGTACGCGAGGCGCGATCGTTCGCGCGGCGCGTTAGACGGCCGTGAAACTGGGCGACGGATTCGAATACGGTCGCGCGGATACCCGGTAAAAGCAACAGTGCCGCAACCGCTACGGCAAGGGCGAAATAGGCGACGAGTGCGACGGCAATCAAAGAAATCCCCGGAAATTGGAATTGATTGTGTTTTGCAATGCTTGCTCTTAGAATCAGGCTGCTTCGAGAGGCCGGGCTATATTATCGCGGTGAATTAAACCAGGATTCAATGAGACGCTGAATGAGTGCGCCGGAAAATTCAAATTCGAAATCTCCGCCCAGCCTGCTGTCCGATACCAAACCGGCAGGCGACGGAGCTCAGCAGTCGCGCATTCTCGCGAATCTGGAAGGACGTGTCACGCCGCCGGCCGAGGCGCCGCGCCGTTCGCTGAAGGCGCCGATCGCCGCCGTCGTGGCCCTGGTGGTCGCCGTCGGCGGCTGGGGCGCATGGCGCATGCAGCATGCGGGCGAGCAGGCCCCCGCCGTCACGGCCGAGGCTGCGCCGGCAGCCGCCGCGCCGGCGAAGGCCGCAGCGGCCAGCGATGCCGCCGTGCAGGTCGCGCAGAATGCCGCGTCCGCCGCATCCGCCGTGCAACCGGCCACGATCGTCAACGACGACGCAGCTTCCCGAACCGTTGCATCCGCATCGTCCGCGTCCGCCGCGGACAACAGCCGCCTGTCGCGAGCGCTCGCCAATGGCGCCGACGACGCATCGGGTGCGGCCACGGCCGGTGCGGCCGCCGCCGCTGCTGCCGCGACGACCAAAACCGCGAAGGCCGACGCCGCGAAGGGCGACGCCGCGAAGAGCGCGAAGATCGCCGCGCACGGCAAGACCGATACGAAGGCCGACACGAAAGCCGAGGCCCGCAAGCGTCACAAGGAACAGCAGGCCGAGCTCGCGCAGGCGAAGAAGCATCGCGACGCGACGCCGGCCCGTACCGCGAAGGCGGGCGGCAAGGACGATCCGGATGCGGACCTGCTCGCGGCGCTCGTCGCGCGCACGAAGCCGGCCGACAAGAAGCTCGCCGCGCAGAAGGCGCAGGCCGTGCCGACCAAGACGGCCGCGACGACCGGCTCGCTGGCGTCGCGCGTGAAGGAGTGTTCGGAGCGCGGTTTCTTCGAGGATCAACTGTGCCGCTGGCGCGTCTGCGATGGTCACTGGGGCAAGGATCCCGCGTGCCCGAGCGCCGCGCAGTCGGAGACGCGGCAGTAACGCGTCCTGCGCGTGTCGACCCGCCGCACCTGCGCCGCCCGTTGGGCGGCGCGTTGCTTTTGGGGGCCGCGGAACCGGACGGTATGATGCGGCGTGACGCTGTCACCGGCGCGTCATGCCCGTCGGGCATACGTCTCCTTTCCATTTCCGGCGCGGGTGCGCGACCCGTTTTGCGCAGCGCGCCGTGTGCAGCACGACCTTCGACACGATGGACCTGATCGTACAGACTTACGGCGCCGATACGTCCGGCATGGTGTGCGGATTCCGCTTCGTTCCCGGCGGCTCCGGCGCGACGCTCGATGCGGACGCGGCTGCCGCGTGGCTGCGCACGTGCCGCGCGCACGATGCCGCGTCGGACGATTTCGTCTGGCTGCACTTCAATCTCGCGCACGGCGCGAGCGAGCGCTGGATGCGCACGCATCTCGAGCTGCCCGACAGCTTCTTCGAATTCCTCCACGAAGGCTCGCGCTCGACGCGCATCGAGCAGGAGGACGGCGCGTTGCGCGCGATCGTCAACGACGTGATGTTCAACCTCGAACTGACGCCGTCGGAGATCGCGACGCTGTTCGTCCACGTCGAGCGGCGCATCATGGTCACCGCGCGGCTCAAGCCGCTGCGCTCGGTCGACACGCTGCGCGCGTGCGTGCGCGACGGCGAGCAGTTCAGGTCGCCCGCGGAACTGCTCGTGCACCTGCTGCGCGACCAGGCCGACCTGCTGATCCAGATCATGCGGCGCACGAGCGTCGACGTCGACCGCATCGAGGATCGCTTCCTGTCGCAGCGGCTCACGTCGAGCCGCATCGAGCTCGGCGCGATGCGCCGCACGCTGACGCGCCTGCAGCGCATGCTCGCGCCCGAGCCCGGGTCGATCTTCCGGCTGCTCGCGAAGCCGCCCGCGTGGCTGCATCTCGAAGACGTGCAGGAGCTGCGCGAATCCACCGAAGAGTTCTCGCTGGTGCTCGCCGATCTGGCCGGGCTCAACGAGCGGATCAAGCTGTTGCAGGAAGAGATCGGTTCGCGTCTCGACGAGCAGAACAACCGGACGCTGTTCACGCTGACGCTCGTGACCGTGATCGCGCTGCCGATCAACATCGTCGCCGGCTTCTTCGGGATGAACGTCGGCGGCGTGCCGTTCTCGGAGAACAAGCACGGCTTCTGGCTGATGGTGCTGCTCGTCGCGGGTTTCACGGCGCTCGCCGCGTGGTGGGCGTTCCGTCGGCGCGACGACCGCTAGCACCATCGGCGCCGTATCGACGCATCGACACGTCAGCGCAGCAGCGCGATCGCGCGTTCGCCGATCACCATCCCGAGCAGGCCCACGAGCGCGACGAGCGGCGGGGCGGGCGAGCGCACGTGCAGCAGTGCGTACACCACGCCGACGCCGAGGCCCACCGCGAGCGAAGTCACGTAATCCATCATGGCAGTCTCCCGTGTGGTCCGGCGTCAGGGCTTGAGGATGACGCGCTCGCGCGCACCGGCCAGCACGGCGCGATACGCGTCGTGTGCGCGCTCGAGCGGGTACACGTAGTCGTCGCCGATCGGGAATGGGCGCAGCGTGCCGTTGCCGAAGCCGGGCGCGAGCGTGTCGAGGATCTGCGCGACCGTGGCGCCGCCGAGCTGCAGCGAATCCACGCCCACGAACGTGTGCTGGCCGCGATAGAACGTGAAGATGTCGAACGGCACGCTGCGGTCGATCGTCGAGATGAAGATCTGCCGCGCACCGATCGCCATCGACGCGTTCGCCGCTTCGAAGTACGGGCTGCCGACCGTGTTGTAGACGATGTCCGCGCCGTGGCCGCCGGTTGCCGCGCGCACCGCGTCGGCCACCGGTTCTTTTGACGCGTCGATCATGTGCACGTCGCCCGATGCGTGGCCGCGATAGCCGCCGGCGCTGCGCTCGACGCCGATCACGGTCGCACCGTGCGCGCTCGCGAGCTGGATCGCCGCCTGGCCGACCTTCCCGTTCGCACCGAACACGAGCACGACTTCGCCGGCCGTCGGCATGCCGGCGCGGCGCAAGCCTTCGTACGCGGTGACGAACGGCACGCCGACGCCGGCCGCTTCGTCGAGCGTCAGCACGGCGGGCTTGCGGCGCACCAGGGCCGCGTCGAGCACGAGCCATTCTGCATGCGAGCCGTCGCGATGCACGCCGAGATCGCCGCCCGAGCCCCACACCGGCGCGCCGATCCAACCGTCCGGGCCGCTGCGCACGATGCCGGCCCAGTCGCGCCCGGGCGTGCGCGGCCATACCGCGTGCGGCATGCGGCCGAGCGCGGCTTTCACGTCGCTCGGGTTCACGCCGGCCGCGCGCACCTCGATCAGCATCTGGCCGTCGGCCGGGACGGGCGGGTCGATTTCCCTGACGCGCGCGTCGAGCGACTCGATGTCGGCGGCGGGGGCGTCGAAGCGGATGCTGCGCATGATGATCTCCGTGGCGGATGGCTGTCGCGCGGCCCAATGGGGGCGGTGCGTGCAGCGAGTGGAAAGGGTGCATGCAGTCTAGTCGGCCCGGTTTGACGCGGAAACGCGCAAAGGCGGATGATTGCTTTGCGTTAAACGCATAGCCAATTTCGAAGGCACCGAATGGACGACTTTCTTTCCCCGCATCTGGCGCTGTTCGTCGACGTGGTCGACCAGCAGAGCTTCTCGGCGGCCGCGCGCCGGCTGGGTGTCGCCGCGTCGTCGGTCACGCGGCGCATCGACCGGCTCGAGACGCAGCTCGGCATCCGTCTCCTGCATCGCACCACGCATGCGTTGCGGCCGACCGAGGCCGGGCAGTTGCTGTACGGGCGCGCGACGCGGATGCTGGCCGAGCTGCGCGGCCTGCAGGAAGACTTGCACAGCCAGCACGACGAGCCGAGCGGGCTGCTGCGCGTCGACTGTCCGGCGCCGTTCGGCCGCCGGCATCTGATGGCCGCGCTGGCTGCCTTCATGCAGCGTCATCCGGCGCTGCAGGTCGACCTGGTGCTGACCGACAGCATGGTCGACCTGCAAGGCGCGCGGCTCGGCTCCGACGTCGATCTCGCCGTGCGCATCGGCCCGCTCGAGGACACGCGCTTCGTCGCGACCGTGCTGGCGCCGCAGCGGCGCGTGCTGTGCGCGAGCGCGGCGTATCTCGCGCGGCGCGGCGAGCCCGAGTCGCCCGACGCGCTCGCCGGCCACGACTGCCTCGCCTGGCACGGTGCGCCGCCGCCGGGCGCATGGCGCTTCGGCGAGCGCCGTCACGTGCCGGCGCAGCCGCGGTTTCGCAGCAATCATTCGGAAGCGTTGCTCGAAGCCGCGATCGACGGGCTCGGTCTCGCGCACCTGCCGACCTGGCTCGCGGGCGACGCGCTGCGCGACGGGCGCTTGCGCGCGGTGCTGCCGCAGTTCGCGGCGGCGCCGGAGCCGGCGACGATCCACGTGTTGCGCCAGCAGGCGCGCGGCACCGCGCGCGCGTCGCGGCTCGTCGCGTTTCTCGCGACGTGGTTCGCGCAGCCGGCATGGGATGCCGCGTGGGCATGACGGCGGGCGGGTTCCCGTGCCGAAAGAAAAAAGGGCCTCGCATGCGAGGCCCGTCAAAGGTCGGAGAAACCGGTACGCCGGCCGGCAGCCGCAGGCTGCGCGGCGCCGGCCGGAGGCGCACCGTTACTGCGTCACTACCTTGCGCGGCTTGAAGATGCCCTGGTAGTGCAGTGCCGGGCGTTCCTTCGTCACCGGCTCGAGGCCGCCGAAGGTCGGCGTCTGACGCAGCTTCATCGCGGCCGGCGAAGCGACCGAGCCGATCGACGTCGAGCGCGAGGCCGGCGCGAGGTTGTTCGCGACGAGCAGTGCGGCCTCGCTCTTCAGGTTCGCGAGCAGGACCGGATCGGTCGAGCCGTTGACCTGCGTGAGCAGCCCGCTCCAGGCCGCGTCGCTGTAGTTCACGACGTAGTAGTCGAGCCCGCTCGGGTCGGCGACCACGCCCGAGCAGCCGTCGACGCGCGTTTGCGTCTGCGTGTCCTTCAGCGCGAGCGTCGTGCGTTTCGCGAGACCCTGGCCGTACGCGAGCGTGATCGGCACCGTCCATTGCAGGCCCGGATACGCGTTCTTGTTCGGGAACGGCTGCTGTTTCAGCGTGATGACCGTCTGGTTCTTCGTCAGGTCGCACTGCGTGTCGAGCGAGATCAGCGGCACGCCGGTCTGGCGGACGTAGCTGTCGCCGATCGCGCCGATCGCCTGGCCGCTTTCCTTCGACAGCGCATCCCACAGACGCTTCGGCGTACCGTTGCCGAACGAGTAGTCGACCAGGTACTGCTGCAGACCCTTGCGCAGCGTCTGTTCGCCGAGATAGTTCTCGAGCGTCTTCAGCACGTGGCCGCCCTTGTCGTACGTGAACGCGCTGGCGCTCAGCACGAAGTCGTTCGACGCCCAGCCGTTGAAGTTCGGTGCGACCGGGAACGCGTTCGGGCCGATGTCACGATTGATCACGCGGTACTTGTTCTTCACCTGGTCGAGCCAGCTGAACTCGTCGGGGAAGAACTGGATCGTCGTCTTCGTCTCGAAGAACGTCGCGAACGACTCGTTGAGCCACACGTTGTCCCACCAGTCGGCCGTGACCAGATCGCCGAACCACTGGTGCGCGACTTCGTGCGTCAGCACCTCGTTGCCGTAGTGCGACATCGGCTGGCCCGGCTGCGGCAGGATGTCGTCGGCGAACTCGAGGATCGATCCCCAGTTCTCCATCCCGCCGAAGTTCAGGTCCTTCTGCTCCTTGAACGCGTCGTTCGCGGCCACCGTGTCGAACTTCGTGAGCGGCAGCGCGATGCCCGTGTAGCGGTAGTAGAAGTCGAGCGCCTGCTTGGTGCGGTCCATCGCCGGCTTCGCCCAGTCGCTCATGCCCGGCGGCGTGAACACGCGCAGGTGCAGGCCGCCCTTGCCGCCCGGCAGCGGGCTCGTGAAGTCGTCCTCGTAGGTGTCGAACAGGCCACCGCCGAAGAACAGCAGGTACGACGGCATCGGCGGGGTCTTCTCGAACTGCACGAGCTTGTAGCCGCCGCCGACGTTGGTCGACGGCTTCTCGGCCGCGTTCGACACGACCCGCCAGCTTTGCGGCACTTCGGCCGTCACTTCATAGGTCGGGCGGAACGCCGGCTCGTCCCAGCCCGGGAACCACTGGCGCGACAGGTTGGTTTCGCCTTGCGTTAGGATCGCGCCGCTCGTCTTGCCGTCGGTGCCCTTCAGGTCGACGCGGAAGACGCCTTCCGCGGCCGAGCAGCCCGGGTACGGATCGTTGCCGCAGCTGCCGCCGGTGTGGTTGACCGGATCGTCATACGACTTGAAGTTGATGATGCCCGACCATTCCATGTGCAGCGAATAGTTGCCCGGCGAGATCGTGCCGCTCACGGGGCGCAGCTGGTAGAAGTCGCCCTTGTCCTGCGGCGTCGCGATCAGCTGGATGTTGCCCGGCTGCAGCGTGATGCGGCCGTTCGTGAACTTGATCCGGTGGCCGGCGATCACGATGTTGTTGACCGGCTTCAGCACCTTGATCTCGACGTCGGCACGGCCGTCGAACGCGTTCAGCGCGTCGTTCGGGCGGAACCACAGCCGGTAGTTCACGGGTACCACGGTGTCCGGCAACTCGACAGGCGAGACGCTCTTGTCGACGTTGGATGCGCTCGGCGGCGCGGTGACGGTGGGCGACGAGCCCGAGTGCGGCGCGCCGGCGGAGCTGAGCGCGGACGCCGAGCCCACGCCGCCGTCGTCGCCGCCGCACCCGGCTAGCGCGAGCGCGGCGACGATCGGCAGATAACGCATCTTGCGAATGTTGATCGACATGACTGAAACCTCGATTGTTGAAAGAATCGTTCAGTGCTGCGAAAACGCCGGCAAAAACAATCCCCTCGCCGTTAATCAACAGCGATGAAAATGCCAATGACGGATTATTCGAAAAGACGGCGGCCGACTACGTGAAGGTAATCATGGTTTACTGCCCCCTCTGGATTTCCGGATGTCGGTTAACTTGCCGGTTCAAAATGGCCGGGCGCGTGTTGTACTGAATTGATTTCGCGCGCACGACACGGAGCCGCACGCCCTGGGCGGGCGTGCTTTCCCCTTTGAACAGACGACCTACGGGGCTGGCCGGGCCTCGTCGCAGGATGGCAGGAAGGCGTGTCGCCGTTCCGTAAAATCACCGTCATGCGGCTTCAAGGTTTGTCGGCTTGCTCGAAGGATGCGTAAATATACTTGATGGTTTTAGGTAAAGGAAACGAAAAATTTAGAAATTGCATCTATTGAATTCGTCGTGCTTCATTGAATGCTGGGGAGCATTAATGCGCTTTCCGTTTGGCATTTGTTTTCGTAGTTTTAATCTATTAACGATCTCGCGTGGCTGCGAAAACTACGAAACCCGGCGTACCGGGGGGGGCTCGGTACAATGCAGCGACGATCCGCTCACCGATTGCCGCGAGGAGGTTCTCCCATGCCACGCACCTTGTTCCGTATCGCGCCGCTGCGCGCCGTGCTGCTGCTGTTCGCCGCCGTGCTCCTGCTCGGCGGCTGCGCGGGGCTGACGCGCGACCCGGTGCGCGTGACGGTCGCCGGGCTCGACCCGCTCGTCGGGCAGGGCCTCGAGATGCGTTTCAGCCTGAAGCTGCGCGTGCAGAACCCGAACGACGCGCCGATCGACTACGACGGCATCTCGGTCGCACTCGACCTGAACGGCACGCCGTTCGCGAGCGGCGTCAGCGATCGCTCGGGCACCGTGCCGCGCTTCGGCGAGGCCGTGCTCGACGTGCCGGTTTCCGTGTCGGCCTTCGCCGCCGCGCGGCAGGCGTGGAACCTGCCCGGCGCGGCCGCGAACGGCGCGCTGCCGTATGCGCTGCGCGGCCGGCTCGCGGGCGGCGTGCTCGGCACCGTGCACTTCAACGATGCGGGCACTTTGCGCCTGCCCGCGATGCCGGGGTGGGGCGGCTGAACCCGGCGAGCACGGCGGCGCGCGGCGCGGGCCGGCCCCCGCGCTTTGCCGCGCGGGCAAAGCGCGGTATGGTGTGAGCCGCGCGGCGCCCGCCATACCGTCGCGCTGCCCGTTGAAGCCAACCGTAACCGAGTTCGCGTGACCGATTTCCCTGTTTTCCACTGGACCGACGCCGACGGCGCCGATCATGCCGTGCGCTGGCGCTCCGAAGCCGGTGTGCAACCGCCGAAGCGCGCGGTGCCTGCCGACGACCGCCTCACCGCCGACGCGGCCTACCGTCTCGCCTGCGAGGGCACCGCGCTCGTCTGGCAGGGCGATTTCCAGAATGCGCGCCAGCTCGTGCAGGCGATGGCGCGCCGTGTCGAGCGCAAGCCGAAGAAGGCGAAAGCCGCGGCCGGCGTCGACGCGTTCAACCTGCATCGTCTCGCGCAGTCGCAGCGCGCCCGCACGCTCGGCATGCTGCTGATCCCGCTCGAGGCCGACTACACGATTCCGCTGCGCCGCGCGCCCGACGTGCGTGCCGCATGCGAAGAGGCGTACGGGCCCGGCGGCGCGCCGTCGGTCGTGTCGCTGCGCGAACTGCTCGGCCTCGTCGGTGCGCACGAATGGCGCAAGAAAGGGGTGCCGATCCCGGCGCTCGGCGGCGCGCCGATCCATCCGCACTACGGCGTGTTCTCGCCGGTGCGCGGCGAATACGTCGAACTCGTCGCGGGCGCGCCGCTGCCGGCGACGTCGCTCGCGTTCGACATCGGCACCGGCACCGGCGTGCTGGCGGCCGTGCTGGCGTCGCGCGGCGTCGAGCGTGTCGTCGCGACCGACCAGGATCCGCGCGCGCTCGCCTGTGCGCGCGAGAACGTCGAACGGCTGGGCCACGCGGATCGCGTCGAAGTCGTCGAGGCGGACCTGTTCCCGGCCGGCCGTGCGCCGCTCGTGGTCTGCAACCCGCCGTGGGTGCCGGCCCGGCCGAGCGCGCCGATCGAATACGCGGTCTACGATCCGGACAGCCGCATGCTGCGCGGTTTCCTCGCGGGGCTCGCCGCGCACCTCGAGCCGGGCGGCGAAGGCTGGCTGATCCTGTCCGATTTCGCCGAGCATCTCGGCCTGCGGCCGCGCGACACGCTGCTGCAATGGATCGACGAAGCCGGCCTCGTCGTGCTTGGCCGCGACGACATCCGTCCCGCGCACCCGAAGGCGATGGACGCCGACGATCCGCTGCACGCGGCACGCCAGGCCGAGGTCACGTCGCTCTGGCGGCTCGGTGCACGAGCCTGACCGCGCATTTTCGGTAAACTGTCGCCATTCCTCACGAATTCCCGCCGCCGGGCCGTGGTCGACCGACCGTGGCCCGGCGCCGCATCACGATGTCGAACAAGACCCACGAAATCCGCCCGGAGCAGTCCGTCGAACTGCTGAAGGAACTGCACATCCTCACCCGCGACGGGAAGCTGAACCAGGACAGCCGTCGCAAGCTGAAGCAGGTCTATCACCTGTTCCAGTTCATCGAGCCGCTGCTCGCCGGCGTGCAGGCCGAGCGTGGCAGCGTGACGCTCGTCGACCACGGCGCCGGCAAGTCGTATCTCGGTTTCATCCTGTACGACCTGTTCTTCAAGCAGCAGCCGGGGCACGGCACGCCGGCGTTCGCGTCGCACGTGTACGGGATCGAGACCCGCGAGGAACTCGTCACGCGCTCGGCCGAGCTTGCCGCGCGGCTCGGGTTCGGCGGCATGTCGTTCCTGAACCTGTCGGTCGCCGATTCGATCACGTCGCCGAAACTGCCTGAAACGGTCGACGTCGTCACCGCGCTGCACGCGTGCGACACGGCGACCGACGACGCGATCCGTTTCGCGCTCGCGAAGCGCGCGCAGCACATCGTGCTGGTGCCGTGCTGCCAGGCGGAAGTCGCGGGCGTGCTGCGCAAGAACAAGGGCAAGTCGCTCGCGAACGCGCTGACGGAAGTGTGGCGGCATCCGCTGCATACGCGCGAATTCGGCAGCCAGATCACCAACGTGCTGCGCTGCCTGCAGCTCGAAGCGCACGGCTACCAGGTCAGCGTGACCGAGCTGGTCGGCTGGGAGCATTCGATGAAGAACGAGCTGATCATCGCGCAGTACAAGAACCTGCCGCGCCGGCGGCCCGGCGAGCGGCTGAACGAGATCCTCGGGATGTTCGGGCTGGCCGAGCTGAACGCACGCTTCTTCGTGCCGGAGGCTGCGGCCGCGGGCGGCGAGGTCGTCGAACCGGCCGCCGGCTGATCTGCGCGTAGGCGGGCGCGTCGCGTGCGGCGCACGTTGTACGCCGCCCGTCGCACGTTACACGCCGTCCGTTGCACGTCGCACGTTACACGCCGTGTCAGACGTCGTCGCCCGGCCGGCGCATCCATTCGCGCCAGCCGTCATGGCCGAGGCGCCGCAGCGTTTCCTGATTCTTTTCGTAGATCGCGGACGCGTCCGGGAACGCGTCGACCGCGCGTGCGATGCTGTCCTCGCGCAGCAGGTGCAGGATCGGGTACGGCGCGCGGTTCGTGTAGTTCTCGATGTCGTCGGGCTCGCTGCCCTCGAACCGGTAGTCCGGATGGAAGCTCGCGATCTGCAGCACGCCGTCGAGCCGCAGTTGCCGCACCAGCCGGTCGGCAAAGAACAGCGCATCGTTGTAGTCGATGAAATCGGCGAACGCATGCGGGAAGATCACGAGCGTCGTGTCGACCTGCTGCGGGTCCGCCGCGTCGAGCGCGCGCAGTTCCGTTTCGAGTTCGGCGAGCGCGTCTTCCAGCGTCGTCGCTTCGCTGATCGCGTAGCGCACCTGTTCCTTCACATAGACGCTTTTCGCGAACGGGCACAGATTGAGCCCGATCACCGCGCGCGCGAGCCAGTGCCGCGTGGCGGCGAGGATGTCGTCGTGCGATTCGGGGCGGGTGTCGGTCATCGTGAAACCAGTCGGGCGGAAGGGCGGCAAGGGCCGCATTGTAGCGGGCGTGCCGTCACGCGCAGGCGGCTTCGATCAACTGCGTGACGAGCGCGGGCGCGACGCCGATCGGCGTTTCGCCGTGCCGGTAGGTCTGGCTTGCCGCGTAGATGCCTTCGATCACCAGCGCGAGCGAGTCGGCGAGCGCCTGCGGCTGCCGCGCGCCGGCGTCTTCGCACAGCGCGACGAGCCGCTTCATCAGTTGTTCCTTGTTCTGCGCGACGCGCTCGCGCGCCGGGTGCGACGCATCCGGGAATTCGGCGGCGACGTTGACGAACGGGCAGCCGCGGTAATCCTGCTGCGTCGCGCGCTCGGCGAGATCGACGAAATACTGGATCAGCTGCGCTTTCGGCTGGCCCGGGTGCTTCGCGACGCTCGTGTTGAAGCGGTCGAAGAAGCACGCATCCATCCGCTCCAGGTACGCGAGGATCAGCTCGTCCTTCGACGAGAACTGGCGATACAGGCTCATCTTGTTGACGCCCGCGCGCTCCACCACCGCCTCGACGCCCACCGTCCGAACGCCTTCCTTGTAAAACAGCTCCTCGGCGGCGCGCAGCAGGTGCTCCTGCGCGGTGGCGCCGTCGATCGGGCGGCGCGTGCGGCGCGGCAGCGGTTTGGCGATCTCGATGCCCGACATGATGACCCTCGACTGCATATTGGATTGCTTGACATGTTACCGATTGGTCACTACGATCGCAACACACTTGTGACCGGTCGGTAACAAAGCCGACCGGATCGACAGACAAATGCCAAGCGTCGGCCCGGGTCAGCCGATGCAGCGTGCGGCGGAGGAGGCCTGGCAGGGCGAGCGGCGCGGGTGCGGAGGCACCGGAGCCGCCAACTGGAGAACGCGAAGATGAACTGGGCGGTGACACGAATCGGCGGGCGCTTCCACTACGGATGGCTCGCGGCGGCGGTGGTATTCCTGATCCTGCTGGCGGCGGCCGGCACGCGCGCGACGCCGAGCGTGCTGATGGTGCCGCTCGAGCGCGAGCTCGGCTGGAGCCGCGCGGCGATTTCGCTGGCGATCTCGGTGAATATCGCGCTGTACGGACTGACGGGCCCGTTCGCGGCTGCCGCGATGCAGCGCTTCGGGCTGCGTCCGACCATTCTCACCGCGCTCGTGACGATGAGCGCGGGCGTCGCGCTGTCGTCGATGATGACGCAGAGCTGGCAGATGGTCGTGATCTGGGGCCTGATGGTCGGCTGCTCGACGGGCGTTGTCGCGCTGACGCTGTCCGCGACCTTCGTCACGCGCTGGTTCCATGCGCGGCGCGGCCTCGTGATGGGGATCCTGACCGCAAGCACGGCCACCGGCCAGCTCGTGTTCCTGCCGATGCTCGCGGCGATCGCGCAGCGCCATGGCTGGCGGCCGGTCGTGCTGGTCGTCGCGGTCGCGGCCGCGATCGTGATTCCGCTGGTTGCATTCCTGTTGCCCGAACGGCCGGCCGACGTTCAGCTGCGCCCGTACGGCGAACCGGCCGATGCGCCGGCCGCGCCCGAGGCGACGAAGGAGAACCCGCTCACGGTCGCGTTCCGCACGCTGCTGACCGCGAGCCGTTCGCGCGATTTCTGGCTGCTGTTCTTCAGCTTCTTCATCTGCGGCGCCAGCACCAACGGTTATGTCGGCACGCACCTGATCGCGATGTGCAGCGACTACGGGATGACGGAAGTGCAGGGCGCGTCGCTGCTTGCGGCGATGGGCGTGTTCGACCTGTTCGGCACGACGCTGTCGGGCTGGCTGTCCGACCGCTACGACAACCGCGTGCTGCTGTTCTGGTACTACGGGCTGCGCGGGCTGTCGCTGATCTACCTGCCGCACGCGTTCGGGGTCGATTTCTTCGGGCTGCCGCTGTTCGCGATGTTCTACGGGCTCGACTGGATCGCGACCGTGCCGCCGACCGTGCGTCTCGCGACCGACGTGTTCGGCAAGGCCGCGGCGCCGGTCGTGTTCGGCTGGATCGTCGCCGGCCACCAGCTCGGCGCGGCGTTCGCGGCGCTCGGCGCGGGGCTGCTGCGCGCGAGCCTCGGCACCTACACGATCGCGTCGATGATCTCGGGCGGGCTGTGCATCGTCGGCGCGCTGATCGTGCTGCGGATCAACCGCGGCCCGTCGCGGGCAGCCGCGCAGGCGGCCTGAGCGCGGCAATCCGATGGCCCGGCCGCCCGCGCGACGGATGGCCGGGCAATGCACGCACGGCGATTTGCATAGCGCGGGAGGATCGGGCGCGCATCGGCTCAAGCGGGTATGCTTGCGGTTCGCCAGGGCGTTCGCGCCCCTTCATCGATGTCAGCGAGGAACCGCATGTCCGTCAAACCTGCTCCCACCACTGTTTCGATTCACGACCTGATCGCGGGCCGCTGGAGCCCGCGCGCGTATTCGGATGAAGCCGTCAGCGCCGGCGATCTGCACGCGGTGCTCGAAGCCGCTCGCTGGGCGCCGTCCGCCTATAACGCGCAGCCGTGGCGCTTCATCGTATTCGACCGCACGCAGGACGAAGACGCATTCAAGCGTGCGTTCGCGACGCTGGTGCCGTTCAACCAGGGCTGGAATGCGCCGGCGCCCGTGCTGATCGCGGTGACCGCGCACACGCTCACGCCGAAGGGTGAGGCGGCCCCCACCGCGCTGTACGATGCGGGTGCCGCCGCGATGTCGCTGGTGCTGCAGGCGCACGCACTGGGCCTGGCCGCCCACCAGATGAGCGGCTTCGACGCGAAGGCGTTCCGCGATGCGTTCGCGATTCCGGCCGACGTCGCGATTCCGTCGATCATCTCGCTCGGTCACTACGGCAACGTCGACAAGCTCGATCCGGTGCTGCGCGACCGCGAGAAGGCGCCGCGCACGCGCCATGCGATCGGCGAGGTCGTCTATGCGGGCGCGTGGAAGAAGGGTTTCGACGCGGTAGCCTGACCTGCGTGGCGGACGGGCTGCGTCGCGCATCCCGCCCGCATCGCTCTCCGGCGCGCCAGGTTGCGCGCCGCCGCCTCCCGGGCCCGTTGCGCGGGACTGGTGGCCGGCCCCGGTTGTGATCCCGCGGGCTTCATGTTAAAAAGCCCGTCCTTTCCGTTTTCGCGCCGGCCCTGCTGCGGCAATTTCCCATGACTTACTGCGCGATCGATTTCGGCACGTCCAATTCCGCCGTGGCGCTGCCCGACGGCGACGGCATGCGCCTCGCGCCCGTCGAGGGCGACCACCTGACGCTGCCCACCGCGATCTTCTTCAACAACGACGAAGAGACGGTCGAATACGGCCGTGCGGCGCTGGCTTCCTATATCGACGGTTTCGACGGCCGGCTGATGCGCTCGATGAAGAGCATCCTCGGCTCGCCGCTCGCGGAAACGACGACCGATCTCGGCGACGGCAGCGCGATCGCGTACACCGAAATCATCGCGCGCTTCCTGACGCACCTGAAGCGCAAGGCCGAAGCCCGCGCGGGCGCGCCGATCGGCCGTGCGGTGCTCGGCCGGCCGGTGTTCTTCGTCGACGACGATCCGCGCGCCGACCGCCTCGCCCAGGACCAGCTCGAGGCCGCCGCGCGATCGGTCGGCTTTGCGGACGTGCAATTCCAGTACGAACCGATCGCGGCCGCGTTCGACTACGAGTCGCGCCAGCAGGCGGAGCGCCTCGTGCTCGTCGCCGACATCGGCGGCGGCACGTCCGACTTCTCGCTGGTGCGCGTCGGGCCCGAACGGATGGCGCGGCTCGAGCGCAAGGACGACGTGCTGGCCCACCACGGCGTGCACGTCGCGGGCACCGATTACGACCGGCGTGTCGAGCTGGCGGCGATCCTGCCCGCATTCGGCTACCGTTCGCTCGACCCCGAAGGGCGCGAGCTGCCGAACAAGATCTACTTCGATCTCGCCACCTGGCACCTGATCAACACGGTCTACACGCCGAAGCGGCTCGGCGAGCTGAAGCTGATGAAGCACCTTTACCGGGACGTGCAGCAGTACGACCGGCTCACGAGCGTGGTCGAGCAGCGGCTCGGGCATGCGCTGATGGCGCGTGCGGAAGAAGCGAAGATCGGCGTCGCGGCGGGCGGGGAGACGATGATCGACCTGAACGACGTGGAAGAGGATCTGCAGATCGCATTCGATGCCGACCGGCTCGTCGACGCGAGCCGCGACGACACCGCACGCATCGTCGACGCCGCGCGCGAGACGGTGCGGCTGGCGGGCGTGGCGCCGCGCGATGTCGGCGCCCTGTATTTCACCGGCGGCTCGACGGGGCTCGCGTTCCTGTCGGGCGCGCTCGCAGGTGCATTCCCGGATGCGCAACCGGTATTCGGCGACCGTCTCGCGAGTGTCGCGACGGGCCTCGGCATTCACGCGCAGCGATTGTTCGGTTGAATGCGGGCGGCTGAAAGGCCGCGATGCCGGTCGACCGGCGCCGAAAAACAAAAAGCCCCGCCGAAGCGGGGCTTTTTTTCACGAATTATCGCGCCAAGCTTAGACCGGACGGATGTTCGCAGCTTGCAGACCCTTCGGGCCCGTCTTCACTTCGAATTCAACCTTCTGGTTTTCTTGCAGCGTCTTGAAGCCTTCGACGCGGATTTCCGAGAAGTGCGCGAACAGATCGTCGCCGCCGCCTTCCGGGGTGATGAAGCCGAAGCCCTTTGCGTCATTGAACCACTTGACGGTACCGGTTGCCATGTTACTTGTTCCTAAAAAGATAAAACGGGGCCGAGGCCCATGGGGTGCGGAAAATCAAGGAAGGGGTAATAGGACCAACCGGAGTACCGTTGATGGGCGAACTACGAAAGAACCAATTCACTCGCCACTTGAAATCCTGCGAAGTCCTTTATACGGCTTATCAACCGCGTGGTCAACCGTATTTCCATGGACTCAGGGTTATTGCGGAGATCAGGTTTACAAAGCTTGCAAACGATGCGAATTTTTTGTAGGGGCCGAACGATTTTGGCGCCACGTTTGAGGTGCAACCGTTAAACTACGCGCCGCGTGGACGGGTTGCCCCGATCGGGTGACACGCCCCCCCAAAATTGCGTGCGCGGTGCTGTCCGAGCCGATCCCGGACCGCGGGCCGACCATGCTTTTTGAGACACAGGAGAGGATGTGAAGAGTTCTATTCAACGGAACATCGGCCCGTTTGCATTGATGCTGACGGGGCTGGGTTCGATTATCGGCTCGGGCTGGCTGTTCGGCGCCTGGAAGGCCGCGAAGATTGCCGGTCCGGCGGCGATCTGCGCATGGATCATCGGCGCTGTCGTGATTCTCGCCATTGCACTGACTTACGCGGAATTGGGCGCGATGTTCCCCGAGTCGGGCGGCATGGTGCGCTACGCGCGCTACTCGCACGGTTCGCTGGTCGGTTTCATCAGTGCGTGGGCGAACTGGATCGCGATCGTATCCGTGATCCCGATCGAGGCTGAAGCGTCGATCCAGTACATGAGCACGTGGCCGTATCCGTGGGCGCACGCACTGTTCGTGAACGGTGAATTACAGACGCTCGGCCTGCTGTTGTCGGCCGTGCTGGTCGTCATCTACTTCATGCTGAACTACTGGGGCGTCAAGGCCTTTGCGCGGGCGAACACCGCGATCACGATCTTCAAGTTCCTGATCCCCGGCCTCACGATCCTCGGCCTGATGCTGACGAGCTTCCATTCGGAGAACCTCGGCACGGCATCGAATGCAAGCTTTGCGCCGTACGGCTGGTCGGCGGTGCTGACCGCGGTCGCGACGAGCGGCATCGTGTTCGCGTTCAACGGCTTCCAGAGCCCGGTGAACCTGGCCGGTGAAGCGCGCAACCCGTCGCGCAGCGTGCCGTTCGCGGTGATCACGTCGATCCTGCTCGCGCTCGTGATCTACGTGCTGCTGCAGATGGCGTATATCGGCTCGGTGAATCCGGCCGACGTCGCGAAGGGCTGGGCGCACTTCAACTTCTCGTCGCCGTTCGCGGAACTCGCGATCGCGCTGAACCTGAACTGGCTCGCGATCCTGCTGTATGTCGACGCGTTCATCAGCCCGAGCGGCACCGGTACGACCTACATGGCGACGACCACCCGCATGATCTACGCGATGGAGCGCAACAACACGATGCCGAAGATGTTCGGCAACGTGCACCCGATCTACGGCGTGCCGCGCCAGGCGATGTGGTTCAACCTGCTGGTGTCGTTCATCTTCCTGTTCTTCTTCCGCGGCTGGAGCTCGCTCGCGGCAGTGATCTCGGTGGCGACGGTGATTTCGTACCTGACCGGCCCGATCAGCCTGATGGCGCTGCGCCGTTCGGCGACCGACATCGAGCGTCCGCTGTCGATTCCGCTGATGAAGCTGATCGCCCCGTTCGCATTCGTCTGCGCGTCGTTGATCCTGTACTGGGCGAAGTGGCCGCTGACGGGCGAGATCATCCTGCTGATGATCGTCGCGCTGCCGGTGTACTTCTACTTCCAGGCGAAGTCGGGCTGGACCGGCTGGGGCGACGACCTGAAGGCTGCCTGGTGGCTGGTCGCGTACCTGCCGACGATGGCCGTGCTGTCGCTGATCGGCAGCAAGGAGTTCGGCGGCCACGGCGTGCTGCCGTACGGCTGGGACATGGTGGTCGTCGCGGCGATCTCGCTGGTGTTCTACTTCTGGGGCGTGAATACCGGCTACCGGACCAAGTATCTCGACGAGCGTGAATCGCACGACGAGATCCTCGAGGGGGTCGGTGCCTGACGCGTGACCTGCCGCCGGATTCGGCGGCGGCAGCAAGCAGCGTAAAAAAACCCGCCCGAGCGATGCTCGGGCGGGTTTTTTGTTGGGCGGTCGGCGGCTGCCGCCCGACCGCTCAGGCGGTCGTGCCGGCGAACACGTAGTTCGTCATCGCGAGCACGCGCTGGTACGTGCCGAGCGACTGGATGCCGAGCTGGTAGTCGTCGTCCGCCGCGCCGAGTGCCGTGAACACCGGCAGCAGATGCTCGTCGGTCGGATGCATCAGCGCCGCGTGCGGCGCCTGCCGGCGGTAGTCGAGCAGCGCGTCGACGTCGCGCGCGGCCAGCTTCGCCTCGAACCAGTCGGTGAATTCCGCGACGCGCGGGTCCGCATCCTCCGGTGCCGCACCGAAATCGGCGGCGCGCAGGTTGTGCGTGATCTGGCCGGAGCCGATCACCATCACGCCCTCGTCGCGCAGCGGTCGCAGCGCGCGGCCGAGCGCGAAGTGGTGGGCGGCATCCGCGCGCGGCTGGATCGACAGTTGCGCCACCGGCACGTCGGCTTCCGGAAACATCAGCAGCATCGGCACCCACGCGCCGTGGTCGAGGCCGTGCTCGGTCGTCGCGGTCTCGATGCCGGCCGCATTCAGCAGCCCGGCCGCGCGTTCGGCGACGTCGGGCGCGCCGGGCGCCGGGTAGCGGACGTCGTACAGCGCCTGCGGAAAGCCGTAGAAATCGTGGATCGTTTCCGGATGCGCGGCAATGCTGGCGACGGGGCGCTGCGTGCCCCAGTGCGCGGACAGCATCAGCACCGCGCGCGGGCGCGGCAATTCGGCGGCGAGGTGCGTGAACGCGCCGGACGGCAGCGTCGGGTCGATCGGCAGCGTCGGGGCGCCGTGGGACAGGTAGAGCGAAGGCAAGCGGTTCATGGTGGTGGCCTGCAGAGGGATTTGCCTGTGACTATAGGCGCGCACCGGATATTGATAAATCCGCGTTTTGGAATTTGATTGACGCTTGTTTGTTGATAATCCGGGCGGCGCCGTGCGCTTCACGGCAGCTGGACGCTGTATGCACGAAATTGAGTGAATTTCAGTGAAAATCGGCGCAGATGTGCGGCGAACGGATCGTGGGGTGCTCGCTTACTGCGCGTGTCGGATACCGGCCCACGGCGTCGTCAGCGGTGCGCTGAGCGCGAACAGGTCGAGTACGCGTGTGACGGTCTGGTCGACGAGTTCCTCGATCGTCTTCGGCATCGCGTAGAACGCGGGCAGCGGCGGGAAGACGATGCCGCCCATTTCGGTGACGGCCGTCATGTTGCGCAGATGCGCAAGGTTGAACGGCGTTTCGCGCACCATCAGCACGAGGCGGCGGCGTTCCTTCAACGTGACGTCGGCTGCGCGCGTGATCAGGTTGTCGGACAGCCCGTGCGCGACGCTCGCGAGCGTTTTCATCGAGCAGGGCGCGATCACCATGCCGTCGGTCGCGAACGACCCCGATGCGATCGTCGCGCCGACGTCGCGCACCGAATGCACGACGTCCGCACGGCTTTCGACATCCGCCTTCGACAGCTTCAGTTCGTGCTGGATGTTGAGCCAGCCGGCGTTCGAAATCAGCAGGTGCGTTTCGACGCCGCCGGCGGCGCGCAGCAGGTCGAGCAGCCGGACGCCGTAGATCGCGCCGGTGGCGCCGGTGATCGCGACGATCAGCCGGCGTGGCGGCGCGCTGGGAGATGCCATCGAAAGGAGGGGCGTATTACGCGGCGGCGAACAGTTGCTGCAGTTCGCCCGACTGGTACATCTCCATCATGATGTCCGAGCCGCCGATGAATTCGCCCTTCACGTAGAGCTGCGGGATGGTCGGCCAGTTCGAGAATGCCTTGATGCCCTGGCGGATCTCGTCGTCTTCGAGGACGTTGACCGTCTTGAACTGGTCGACGCCGCAGGCTTTCAGCACCTGGACGGCGCGGCCCGAAAAGCCGCACATCGGGAATTGTGCGTTGCCCTTCATGAAGAGCACGACCTGGTTTTCGTCGACGATTTGCTTGATACGTTGTTGGGTGTCCATGACTGACCTTGCGTTAGCGGGGCGTTAGATCGAAATGATAGCGGATTTCAACCGGGCGGGCCGGGCATCAGCCCGGCAGGCGCCCGCCTGTCGTGCGTTCGATGGCGGCCAGATCGGCAAGCGATTCGACCGCGACGAAGCCGTGCGAGGCGAGCACCGCGCGTACGGCCTCGGCCTGGTCGTAGCCATGCTCGATCCAGAGCGTGCCGCCCGGTTTCAGATAAGAGCCGGCGCCCGCGACGATCGTGCGGATCGCGCTGAGGCCGTCGGCATCGTCGGTCAGTGCGCCGCGCGGCTCGAAACGCAGGTCGCCCTGCTCGAGGTGCGGATCGTGCTGCGCGATGTACGGCGGGTTGCTGACGATTGCGTCGAATGCGAGCGCCGGATCGAGCGCGGCGTACCAGTCGCTCTGCAGCCAGTGCAGCGGGCCGCCGGGGCGGCGCGCGTCGAGCAGCTTGCCGGCGTTGCGTTGTGCGACCTCAAGGGCGGCCGGCGAACGGTCGAGCGCCCACATGCGTGCATCGGGACGCTCGGCGGCGATCGATACGGCGATCGCGCCGCTGCCCGTGCCGAGATCGAGCACGGCCGGATGCGGCAGCCCGTCGATCGCATCGAGTGCGGCTTCGACGAGCAGTTCGGTTTCAGGACGCGGGATCAGCACGTCGGGCGTCACGTCGAACGGCCGGCCGAAGAATTCACGCATCCCGACGAGCTGCGCGACCGGCTCGCCGGCCAGGCGGCGCGCCTCGAGCGCGCGGTAGCGTTCGACCGCGGTCGCGTCGAGCGGCGCGTCGCCGCGCGTGATCAACTGCGTGCGGGTCCAGCCGAGCGCGTGCGCGAGCAACACGCGCGCATCGACCGCGTCGAGCGGCGACGCGCGCAGCAGTTCGTCGGCGGTGGTGTCGGGCATCGCGGCCTCAGTCGGCATCGCCGAGCGACGCGAGCAGTTCGGCCTGGTGTTCGCTGACCAGCGCGCTGATCAGTTCGTCGAGGTCGCCGTCCATGAGTGCTTCGAGCCGGTACAACGTCAGGTTGATCCGGTGGTCGGTCATCCGGCCCTGCGGGAAGTTGTACGTGCGGATCCGCTCCGAGCGGTCGCCGGAGCCGATCAGGCTCTTGCGCGTCGCGGCTTCCTTCGCGTGCTGCTCGTGATACTGCTTGTCCTTGATGCGCGCGGCGAGCACCTTCAGCGCGCGATCCTTGTTCTTGTGCTGCGAACGGTCGTCCTGGCACTCGACGACGATCCCGGTTGGAATGTGCGTGACGCGCACCGCCGAATCGGTCTTGTTGATGTGCTGGCCGCCCGCGCCGGATGCGCGGAACGTGTCGATCCGCAGGTCGGCCGGATTGATCTCGACCTCGCCGATTTCGTCGGCTTCCGGCATCACCGCGACCGTGCACGCGGACGTGTGGATGCGCCCCTGCGTTTCGGTGGCCGGCACGCGCTGCACGCGATGGCCGCCCGATTCGAACTTCAGGCGCGAATACGCGCCCTGGCCCGCGATCCGCACGATCACTTCCTTGTAGCCGCCGAGATCCGACGCGCTCTCCGACATCATTTCGACCTGCCAGCGCTGGCGTTCCGCGAAGCGCAGGTACATGCGCAGCAGGTCGCCGGCGAACAGCGCCGATTCGTCGCCGCCCGTGCCCGCACGGATTTCGAGGAAGATGTTGCGGTCGTCGTTCGGATCCTTCGGCAACAGCACCTTCTGCAGCTCGGTCTCGAGGCGGGTCATGCGCTCGCGTGCGCTGCGGATTTCGTCTTCCGCGAAGTCGCGCATCGACAGATCGCCGAGCAGTTCCTGTGCCGCCGTCTCGTCGCTGCGCGACTGGCGCCACAGCGCGTACTGTTCGACCACCGGGCCGAGTTCCGCATGTTCACGCGTGAGCTTGCGGTACTGGTCGAGGTCGGCCGTGACGTTTTCGCGGCTCAACAGGTCGTTCAGTTCGGCCAGCCGTGTGGACAGCTGGTCGAGCTTGCGTTGCATGCTCGTCTTCATGGTGTGGAGCGGCGCTCCCGGGCAAGGGGTATTCGGAAAGGATAGGCCGGCGCGCGGCCGGCGGCAGGGCGATCGGCCGGCGCTAGTGGCCGGACTGGTCGTTCGAGCGCGGGGCGTGCTGGTAGAAGCCGCGCATCAGGTCGATCAGCGAATCGCGATCGGCGCCGTTCACGCGGTTGAGCGCGCTCGTCGGGCCGTGGATCAGCTTGTTGGTCAGCGCTTGCGACAGCGCTTCGAGCACGGCGGCCGGATCGTCGCCGCGCGCGAGCAGCTTCTGCGCCTTGTCGACTTCGGCCCGGCGCAGTGCGTCGGCCTGCGTATGCATGTGACGGATCACCGGCACGACGCTGCGCGTGTCGAGCCATTGCATGAAATTCTGCACGCGCGTTTCGATGATCGTTTCGGCCTGCGCGACCGCAGCCTGGCGCGAGGCATTGCCTTCGCGCACGATCGCGCCGAGATCGTCGACGGTGTAGAGGAACACGTCCTTCAGCTTGCCGACTTCGGGCTCGATGTCGCGCGGCACCGCGAGGTCGACCATGAAGATCGGCCGGTGGCGGCGTGCCTTCACTGCGCGCTCGACTGCGCCGAGGCCGATGATCGGCAGCGTCGACGCCGTGCACGACACGATGATGTCGAATTCGTGCATGCGGGTCGGCAGGTCGGCGAGCGGCATCGCACGGCCGTTGAAGCGTTCGGCGAGCCGCTGGCCGCGTTCGGCCGTGCGGTTCGCGACGACGAGTTCGCGCGGGCCTTGCGCGGCGAAGTGCGTCGCGCACAGCTCGATCATTTCGCCGGCGCCGATGAACAGCACGCGCTGATCCGACACCTTTTCGAAGATCCGTTGCGCGAGGCGCACCGCGGCGGCGGCCATCGACACCGACTGCGTGCCGATTTCGGTCGTGCCGCGCACTTCCTTCGCTACCGCGAACGTGCGCTGGAACAGCTGGTTCAGATAGGTGCCGAGTGCGCCGGCTTCCGTCGCGGTGCGGACGGCGTCCTTCATCTGGCCCAGAATCTGCGTTTCGCCCAGCACCATCGAATCGAGGCCGGATGCGACGCGAAACGCGTGCCGGACCGCTTCCGACTGCGGCAGCGCATAGACGTGCGGCGCGAGTTCGTCGACCGGGATCCGGTGATACTCCGACAGCCAGCGGATCGCGCCTTCGCGTGCCGCGCGATCGTCGGTCGCGCAATACAGTTCGGTGCGGTTGCAGGTGGAGAGGATCGCCGCTTCGGGCGTATTGGGCGCCTGGGGGCCGAGAAACACGTTCTTGAACGTGACGAGAGCCGGCTTGATCTGCTCGAGCGGAAACGCCACGCGTTCGCGCAAGGCGACAGGCGCAGTGTGGTGATTGATTCCGATCGTGAGGAGTTGCATATCGAGGGCTATCGTTTAGCCCCATATTATAGCGTTTCAGCGATTTCCTCACTCGTCGCATACCGGGCATCAGCGTGGCGGGGCCGGGAATTTGGGGGCTCGATCGGCACGCGGTCGAGCTGATAGCCGTAGCCGTAGAGCGGCAGCAGCCGGTAGCCGCGCTCCGGAAGCAGCCGTAGTTTGCTGCGCAGCCGGGACGCATGGGTATCGAGCGTGCGCGACTTCATGTCGCGGCGGCGCGCCCACACCGTTTCGAGGATATGGGCGCGCGACACCGGCCGCGACAGGTTCGTGAACAGCAACTGCGCGAACCGGAACTCCTTCGGCGTGAGTGAAACGATTGCGTCGTCGAAGCGAACGAGGCAGTGGGTGGCGTCGAAAGCGTATTCGCCATACATTTCGCGCGAGCGGTTGGGTGGCCGGCGGACGCCGGCGCGCCGGCTCAGCGCGTTGACGCGCGCGAGCAGCTCGGGCCCGCTCACGGGGCGTACGAGGCAATCGTCGGCGCCCGCGTGCAGGCACGATACGATTTCGCTCTCGCGCGGCAGCAGCATCACGGCGATGGCCGGCAGCCCCGGCAGGACCGTCTGCGCACGCGGGATGACTTCCTCGGCCGGCTGGTCGCCGGCCCAGTGGCCGGTGATCAGCATGTCGCACGTGTTGTCGGTGGCGAGCCACTCGAACAACGCCGCGCTGGACGGAAACGCATGGCACACGTGACCGCCCGCAAAGAGCAGGCGGTTCAGGAGCGCGGCATGGCGCGCGTCCGGATCGATCAGAGCGATTCGCATGAGAATTTCTTCAATACGGCAGCCGGCGCGCGCTTGCCATAACGTCGAGTCGGCCCCTACACTCGAATGTTGGCGGCACCCGGCTGGTCTCGGGTTCGATGGATGAATCGATGCTAGCCGCTGGCAACGTTCACGCCTATGGGACGAATCTGAATTTATAGAAGGCGTCGAATGAACTGGTTTGGAATCCTTGTCCTGGGAGCGGCCGTCGGGCTGTTCGGCCGATGGCTGCATCCGATGCGGCGCACGGGCCGGCCGGCGTGGTGGATCGCGGTGCTCGCCGGCATCGTCGGCGCGGGCGCGGCCCGCATGGCCGGCAATCTCTCGGGACTGTTTTACGATGGCGAGACGCTCGAATGGCCGGTCTGCACCGGTGTCGCGTTCCTCGTCGTAGCCGTGACGGTTACGCTGTCGGCCCGTCGCTGAATGTTCTCAGGTGAAATCATGAATGCCCGTCTTCCCGAAGTCTCGCCGGTGCCGGCCCGCCTCGCGCTGCTGCGTGGCGCCATGGCCCGCGAGGACCTGGCCGCCTATCTCGTGCCGTCCGCCGATCCCCATCTGTCCGAGTATCTGCCGGAGCGCTGGCAGGCCCGTCGCTGGCTGTCCGGCTTCACGGGCTCGGTCGGCACGCTGGTGGTGACCGCGGATTTCGCGGGGTTGTGGGTCGACAGCCGCTACTGGGTACAGGCCGATGCCGAACTGGCCGGCACGGGCGTGCAACTGATGAAGATGACGGGCGGGCAGCAGAGCGCGCCGCACGTCGACTGGCTTGCGCAGAACGTGGCGGCAGGGGCGACGGTCGGCGTCGACGGCGCCGTGCTGGGTGTCGCGGCCGCACGCGGGCTGACGGGTGCGTTGAACGCACGCGGCATTGCGCTGCGCACCGATCTCGACCTGCTCGACGCGATCTGGCCCGAGCGGCCGGGGCTGCCCGGCGACGCGGTGTTCGAGCACGCGGCGCCGCAGGCCGATACGACGCGCGCGAGCAAGCTGGCCGAAGTGCGCCGCGCGATGGGCGCGCAGGGTGCGCAATGGCATTTCGTGTCGACGCTCGACGATCTCGCATGGCTGTTCAACCTGCGCGGCGCCGACGTCAACTTCAATCCCGTATTCGTTGCGCACGCAATGATCGGCGCCGATCGCGCGACGTTGTTCGTCGCCGACGGCAAGGTGTCGCCGGCGCTGGCCGCGTCGCTCGCGAAGGATGGTGTCGACGTGCGCGCCTACGACGCCGCGCGCGCCGCGCTCGCGTCGCTGCCGGACGGCGCGACGCTGCTGATCGACCCGCGCCGCGTGACGTTCGGCACGCTCCAGGCCGTGCCGGCCGGCGTGAAGCTCGTCGAGGCCGTGAATCCGTCGACGTTCGCGAAGTCGCGCAAGACGTCCGCCGAGATCGAGCACGTGCGCGTGACGATGGAACACGACGGCGCCGCGCTCGCGGAATTCTTCACGTGGTTCGAGCAGGCGGTGAACCGCGAGACGATCACCGAGCTGACGATCGAGGAAAAGCTCACGGCCGCCCGCGCCCGGCGCCCCGGCTATGTGTCGGCGAGCTTTGCGACGATTGCGGGCTTCAACGCGAACGGCGCGATGCCGCACTACCACGCGACGCCGGCGTCGCACGCGACGATCGCCGGCGACGGCCTGCTGCTGATCGATTCGGGCGGCCAGTACGTGACGGGCACGACCGACATCACGCGTGTCGTGCCGGTCGGCACCGTCAGCGACCTGCAGCGGCGCGATTTCACGATCGTGCTGAAGTCGATGATGGCGCTGTCGCGCGCACGCTTCCCGCGCGGCATCCGCTCGCCGATGCTCGACGCGATCGCGCGCGCACCGATGTGGGCGGCCGGGCTCGACTACGGCCACGGCACGGGGCATGGCGTCGGCTACTTCCTGAACGTGCACGAAGGCCCGCAGGTGATCTCGCACTACGCGCCGGCCGAGCCGCACACGGCGATGGAAGAGGGCATGATCACGTCGATCGAGCCGGGCGTGTATCGACCCGGCCAGTGGGGCATCCGGATCGAGAACCTGGTCGTGAACCGCGCGGCCGGGCAGACGGAATTCGGCGATTTCCTCGCATTCGAGACGCTGACGCTGTGCCCGATCGACACGCGCTGCGTGCTGATCGAGATGCTGCACGACGACGAGCGCGCATGGCTGAACACGTATCACGCGACGGTGCGCGAGCGTGTCGGCCGGCACCTGAGCGGCGATGCGAAGGCGTGGCTCGACGCGCGCACGCAGCCGATCTGACACGACACGCGATAACGGCCGGACAACGGCCGAACGACACAACCGAGGGCAGGCAATGGCGGACACCGCAGTGATCGTGGTCGACATGCAGCGCGGGCTGGTGGAGCGGGCGCGGCCCGCTTACCGGCTCGACGATGTGGTATCGGGCATCAACCGGCTGACGGCGGCGGCGCGTGCGGCGAACGCGCCCGTGTGCTTCGTGCAGCACGACGGCGATGCGGACGACGACATCGTGCCCGGCACGCCGGGTTGGGAGCTGCATGCGGGGCTGGTTGTCGGGAACGACGACTGGCGTGTGCGCAAGCAGGTGAGCGATTCGTTTCACGACACGCCGCTCGCGGCGCAACTCGACCGCCACGGCATCCGTTCGGTGCTGATCTGCGGTTATGCGACCGAGTTCTGCGTCGATTCGGCCGCGCGCCGCGCGGCGCTGCTCGGCTACCGGACGACGGTCGTGTCCGATCTGCACACGACGAACGAGCGCACGCACCTGTCGGCCGCGCAGATCGTCGCGCACCATCACTTCGTATGGCAAAGCAATTCGCTGTCGGGTAACCCGGTGACGCCGCGTCCGCTCGCGGACGTCCTTTCGACGGAGTTCGCATGACGATCAAGGCCGTGGTGTTCGATTTCGGCGGCGTGCTGATCGACTGGAGCCCCGAGTACCTTTACCGGGAGTTGATTCCCGACGACGCGGAGCGTCGCTGGTTTCTCACGCATGTGTGCGCGATGGACTGGGTGATCCGCCAGGACGGCGGGCAGACGATCGAGGAAGGCACGGCCGAGCTCGTCGCGAAGTTTCCGGAGCACGAGGCGCTGATCCGCGCGTTCTACGCGCGCTGGCACGAAATGATCGGCGGCGTGCTCGAAGAGGGCGCCGCGCTCGTCGATCGACTTGAAGCGCAGGGGATGCCGCTGTTCGGCCTGACGAACTGGTCCGCGCAGACGTTTCCGTATGCGTGGGACAACTTCCCGGTGCTGCGGCGTTTCAAGGAGATCGTCGTGTCGGGGCGTGTGCAGCTCGTGAAGCCCGATCCGGCGATCTACCGCGAGATGCATGCGCGGATCGAACCGCACCTGCCGGGCATCGCGTCGCACGAACTCGTATTCATCGACGACAACGCGAAGAACGCCGCGGCCGCGACGGCGCTCGGCTGGCACGGCATTCATCACACGAGTGCGGCGACGACCGAGGCGCGGCTGCGCGAACTGGGCGCGCTCGCGTAAGCGGCGGGCGAGCAGCCCGCCATCGGATAAAAAAAGCGGGCCAGCGGCCCGCTTTTTTGTTGTCACGCTTCCTGAAGCGGCTCCCCCTCGGCGACCGGCCCCGCGTTGCCGCGGCGCCGGGCACCCGGGCCGTGCCGGTCAGCGGCTGATCGGCTTGTAGCGCAGGCGCTTCGGCTTCGCGGCTTCCTCGCCGAGGCGTGCACGCTTGTCGGCTTCGTACTCCTGGTAGTTGCCGTCGAAGAACGTGACCTGCGAATCGCCTTCGAACGCGAGGATGTGCGTCGCGATCCGGTCGAGGAACCAGCGATCGTGCGAGATCACCATCACCGAGCCCGCGAATTCGAGCAGCGCGTCTTCCAGCGCGCGCAGCGTTTCGACGTCGAGGTCGTTCGACGGTTCGTCCAGCAGCAGCACGTTGCCGCCCGAGATCAGCGTCTTTGCGAGGTGCAGGCGGCCGCGTTCACCGCCGGACAGGTTGCCGACGATCTTCTGCTGGTCGCCGCCCTTGAAGTTGAAGCGGCCGATGTACGCACGCGACGGCGTTTCGTACTTGCCCACCGTCAGCACGTCGGCGCCGCCCGAGATTTCCTCGAACACCGTCTTCGTGCCGTCGAGCGCGTCGCGGCTCTGGTCGACGTACGCGAGCTTCACGGTCGGCCCCATCACGACTTCGCCCGAATCCGGCTGTTCCTTGCCGGTCAGCATCTTGAACAGCGTCGACTTGCCGGCGCCGTTCGGGCCGATGATGCCGACGATCGCGCCGGCCGGGATCTTGAAGCTCAGATTGTCGATCAGCAGACGGTCGCCGAACGACTTGCTGACGTTCTTGAACTCGATCACTTCATTGCCGAGGCGTTCGCCGGCCGGAATGAAGATTTCCTGCGTTTCGTTGCGCTTCTGGTATTCCTGGCTGCTCAGCTCCTCGAAGCGCGCGATACGCGCCTTCGACTTCGCCTGGCGGCCCTTCGGGTTCTGGCGCACCCACTCCAGTTCCTTCTTGATCGCCTTCTGGCGCGCCGATTCCGACGCTTCTTCCTGCTTCAGGCGCTCTTCCTTCTGGTCGAGCCAGCTGCTGTAGTTGCCCTTCCACGGAATGCCGTGGCCGCGGTCGAGTTCGAGAATCCACTCGGCCGCGTTGTCGAGGAAGTAGCGATCGTGGGTGACCGCGACGACGGTGCCCGGGAAGCGCACCAGGAACTGCTCGAGCCAGTCGACCGATTCCGCGTCGAGGTGGTTGGTCGGCTCGTCGAGCAGCAGCATGTCGGGTTTTTCGAGCAGCAGCTTGCACAGCGCGACGCGGCGCTTTTCACCGCCCGACAGATGTTCGATCTTGGCGTCCCACGACGGCAGGCGCAGTGCGTCGGCGGCCACTTCGAGCTGCTGCTCGGGGCTGCCGCCGTCGCTCGACGCGAGGATCGCTTCGTACTTCGCCTGCTCGGCTGCGAGCGCGTCGAAGTCGGCGTCCGGCTCTGCGTACGCCGCGTAGATTTCCTCGAGTTTCTTGTTGGCCTGGAACAGGTCGCCGAGGCCTTCCTCGACGGCTTCGCGCACCGTCTTCGTCGGGTCGAGCTGCGGCTCCTGCGGCAGGTAGCCGATGTTCAGGTTCGGCATCGGCGTGGCTTCGCCTTCGATGTCCTTGTCGACGCCCGCCATGATGCGGATCAGCGTCGACTTGCCCGAGCCGTTCAGGCCGAGCACGCCGATCTTCGCGCCGGGAAAGAACGACAGCGAGATGTCCTTCAGGATCTGGCGCTTGGGCGGCACGATCTTGCCGACCCGGTTCATCGTGAAAACGTATTGGGCCATTTCGGTGTGAAAGTCAGAAGTGGTTGAGACTGCCGCGCAGCGCGTGGGCGTGGCGGCGTCGGGTGATTCGGTACGGAGCGTGCCGCGCGAGGCGCGGCGGCGTCGCCGCGTGTGGGCGGCGCGAGCGGCTATTGTACTTCGCCGCCGAGTGTCGCTGACAGCGGCGGAGTGCTGCAGCGGTCCGGATTGGCCATTCGGCCGAGGCTACAGCCACGCGGCGACGCCGCCGTGCCCCGAGCACGTGCCGCGGCGGTGACGGCTGAAGCTGTACGTGCCGTCGCGGCAGCGCGCGCTCGCACCGTCGGGCACGCGGCCCGACTTCGAATGCGCGGGGGCGTGCACGGTTTCGCCGTCGCGGTTGCGATACGTGTCGTGGCGGTCGAGATCGGCTTCGTTGCTGTAGCCGGTCGGTGCGCGATACGCGTGTGCCGGAAGGGGCAGCGCGGCGCACGCGACGAAAAATGCGGCGGACAGCGTCGCGACGCGTGTCGCGCGGCGGAGCAGGGCGGGCATGGTCTCTCTCGGTCTATTGTTATCGGTGCCGGGCCGCATGTTAGCCGATCGGCAGAGGAAGCGCGCCGTGACGCAGGGCGCTACGCCGCGCCGGACATCGATGCCGCACCGTCGGCCAGTGCGGCGTCGAGGATCCATCGGCGAAAGGCGGCAACCTTTGGCCGTTCCGCGTGATGCGGCGGATAGACGAGGTAGTACGCGAAATCGTCGAGCCACGCGACGTCGGCGAGCTGCACGAGCCGGCCGCTTGCCAGCTCGCCGCGCACCATCGCGGCCGGCAGCAGCCCGGCGCCCTGGCCGGCGACGATCGCCTGCAGCAACAGGCCCGAGTCGTCGAACGCGGGGCCGCGCGGCGGGCCAAAATCGTCGATCCGCTGCGCGCCGAACCAGATGTGCCAGCCCTTGCGCTCGGCGTCGTGCAACTGCGGCCAGCCGACGAGCTCGGCCGGCGTCGCCGGCATGCCGAGCCGCGCGACGAGTTCGGGCGATGCGAGCGCGACGATCTCCACCGTCAGCAGGCGCTCGCTGCACAGCCCGATGTAGCGCCCGAGGCCATGACGGATCGCGACGTCGACGCCGTCGCGCGAGAAGTCCGCCAGTGCATGGCTCGTGACGACCTGCAGGTCGACGTCCGGGCAAGCCTCCCGGAACTGCGCGAGGCGCGGGACGAGCCACGCGGATGCGAAGAACGGCGTGACGCTCACCGTTAGCACGCCGCTGTCGGCCGCACCCGACACGCGCTGCGACGCATCGGCGATCTGCCGGAACGCGTTGCGCACCGGCGGCAGGTAGTCGCGGCCGGCGGCCGTGAGCAGGATGCCGCGGTTGACGCGCTCGAACAGCTGTACGCCGAGATGCGTCTCGAGCGTGCGGATCATCTGGCTTACCGCGCCGGGCGTGACCGACAGCTCCTCGGCGGCCGCCTTCACCGACAGGTGGCGGGCGGCCGCTTCGAATGCGCGCAGCGGGTTGAGAGGCGGCAAGCGGGAACGGTTCATTCAGTTTTTCTAAATCGAAAGTCCGACGAAATATCGTTTGAGACGATGCATATGCGCGAGTACCGTTGACGCATCGGATCGCATGCTGCGCGACTGCCTGTCGGCAGCCGATGCGATCAACATAGTTCAACTATATCCAAGAGGCAATCCGGACGCCGACCGGCGGCCGGGGAACCTGAGAGGAGCATCGTCATGAACCGCCCGGGCGCATCGCGCGTTTTCTACGGCTGGTACGTGGTGGCGGCCGCGTTTGCCGTCACGTTCGTCGGTTTCGGCAGCGCATACACGTTCAGCGCCTTCGTCGAGTCGCTGCAGCGGGATTTTGCCGCGTCGCGCGGGCAGATCTCGCTCGTGTTTTCGCTCGCCGGCTTCCTGTATTTCGGTTTCGGCATCGTCAGCGGGCCGCTGGCCGACCGCTTCGGCTCGCGGCGGCTCGCCGTCGCCGGGATGTTGCTGACGGGCATCGGGCTCGCGGCTGCCGGCGCCGCGCATACGCTGGTGCAGGTCTACGTCGCGTACGGGCTCGGTGTCGGTCTCGGCGTCGGCTGCGCGTACGTGCCGGCTGTCGGCGCCGTGCAGCGATGGTTCGTGCGCCGGCGCGGCTTCGCGTCGGGGCTCGCGGTCGCCGGGATCGGCGTCGGCACGCTGGTGATGCCGCCGCTCGCGTCCGCGCTGATCGCGCACGTCGGCTGGCGCGGCGCGTATTTCACGCTGGCCGTGATCGCGGTCGTGATCGGCGCGGGGATGGCGTTGCTGATCGAAAACGATCCGCGCGGGCGGGGGCTGCTGCCGGACGGAGAGGCGGCGCATGAGCCCGTCGAGGGCGGCGGCGCGAAGGCCACCGCGCGCGATGCGGGGCCTTCGGTGTCCGGTGCGGCCGCTAGTCGCAAGCCGGCTGCCGGCGCGACGGTGCGCGAAGCCGTCACGTCGCGCTCGTTCGCGAGCCTCTACGCGGCATGCCTCATCTGCTCGTTCGGCGTGTTCGTCCCGTTCGTTCATCTCGTGCCGTACGCGCTCGATCATGGCGTCTCGTCATCGACGGCCGTGCTGCTGCTCGGCGCGATCGGCGTCGGCAGCACGGCCGGCCGCTTCTTCCTCGGCGGTCTCGCCGACCGCTTCGGCCGCCGCACCTCGCTGCTCGCGATGTTCGCGGGCATGGCCGTCGCGCTCGTCGCATGGGCCGGCGCCGGCACCGTCGCCACGCTTGCCGCGTTCGCACTGGGGTTCGGCGTGTTCTACGGCGGCTGGGTCGCGGTGCTGCCGGCGGTGGTGATGGACTATTTCGGCGGCCGCAACGTGAGCGGGATCATCGGCGTGCTCTATACCAGCGTCGCATTCGGCACGCTGATCGGGCCGACCGCGGCCGGCTTCATCTACGACGCGGGAGGCGGCTATCTCGTGCCGATCCTGGCCAGTGCCGCCGCGAATGCGATCGCGTTCGCGATCGTCGCGACGACGGGGGGCGCGTCGACGGCCGCACATGCGGCGCGCGGATAAGCGCACTTCCCACGGCACGGCTTCGCGAATTCCGGTACGGTGGCCGGATCGTGAACCGAAGGCATCCAGCCGGGAGGCCCCGTGACATTCGACGAAGTTCGGCAGATCGCACTGGCTTGGCGCGGCGTCGAGGAAGGCACGTCATACGGCACGCCCGCACTCAAGGTGAAGGGCAAGATGCTCGCGCGGCTGCGCGAGGACGGCGACACGCTCGTCGTAAAAGGCGTCGGCCCCGACGAGCGCGCGTGGCTGATCGAATCGGAACCCGACGTGTATTACGTGACGGATCACTACGTCGGCTGGCCGATCGTGCTGGTGCGACTGTCGGCGGCCCATCCGGACGCCGTGAAAAACCTGCTTCTGCGAGAATGGCAGGCCGTCGTCCCCGCCAAATGGCGTGACGAGATGGCGAACGGCACGCACTGACGCGCCGCCGGTTGCGACTGGCTGACCCGGTGTCGCCAGGTGCTTTCGGCGCTCGCGAGTCGCCACGGACGGTACAAGCGTTGCATCGATCGATGTCGATGCAACAAGTGGTTCCATCGAAATTCTTCAATTGGTTCTTAGTGAAGAACCGTTTGGTGCTTACACTCCTTCGCTTCGAAGGCAGCTGACGAAAGCCGACGGAAAGGGCGCACGCGATGCGCCGGCGCCCCGTGTGCCGCATCGCACCCGCAGCTTCGCAGACTGCGTCGCGACCCGTTCCGGAACGGCCCCCGATCCGGCTGCGCGCCTGCACCCATGCAGGCGCCGCATCCGGCCCGGCTCAAGAACGACAATCCCCCGTTGCTGCCTTCACGCGATACCCGGCCATACCGGAACCGTTTTTTGGAGAGAGACAGATGAGTGGAAGCAACACAGGCCTTGGTACGGGCCTGAAGCAGCGGCACGTGACGATGATGTCGATTGCCGGCGTGATCGGCGCGGGCCTGTTCGTCGGCTCCGGCCACGCCATCGCGGAAGCCGGCCCGGCGTCGATCCTTGCGTATGCGATCGCAGGGGTGCTGGTCGTGCTCGTGATGCGCATGCTCGGCGAGATGGCAGTCGCCCATCCGGACAGCGGTTCGTTCTCCACCTATGCCGATCGCGCGATCGGCCACTGGGCCGGTTTCTCGATCGGCTGGCTGTACTGGTGGTTCTGGGTGCTCGTGATCCCGATCGAGGCGACTGCCGCCGCGACCATCCTCAATGCATGGTTTCCTGGCGTTGCAACCTGGGTCTTCGCGCTCGGCATCACGCTGGTGCTGACGGTGACCAACCTCTTCTCGGTCAAGAACTACGGCGAATTCGAATTCTGGTTCGCGCTGATCAAGGTTGTCGCGATCGTCGTGTTCCTGTGCATCGGCGGTGCGGCGATCGTCGGCATCATCCCGGCGCCGGCCGTATCGGGCGTGTCGAACCTGTTCGTGCATGACGGCTTCATGCCGCACGGCGCTGGCGCCGTGCTCGCGGCGATGCTGACGACGATGTTCTCGTTCCTCGGCACCGAGATCGTGACGATCGCGGCCGCCGAATCGGACAACCCGCAACGCCAGATCGTGCGTGCGACGAATTCGGTGATCTGGCGTATCACGCTGTTCTATCTCGGCTCGATTCTCGTCGTCGCGGCCATCGTGCCGTGGAACGACCCGCTGCTGCCGAAGCACGGCTCGTATCAGCGCGCGATGGAGCTGATCGGCGTCCCGAACGCGAAGGCGATCATCGACGTGATCGTGCTGGTGTCGGTCGCGAGCTGCCTGAACTCGGCGCTGTACACCGCGTCGCGAATGCTGTTCTCGCTGTCCAAGCGCAAGGATGCGCCCGCGTTCCTCCACCGCACCGATTCGACCGGCACGCCGCGCGCGGCCGTGCTCGCGTCGACCGCGTTCGGTTTCGTGACCGTGATCGCGAACTACCTGATGCCGGAGCAGGTGTTCGGCTTCCTGCTGGCGACGTCGGGCGCGATCGCGCTGCTCGTGTATCTCGTGATCGCGATCTCGCAGCTGCGGATGCGCAAGACGCTCGAATCGACCGGCGCGGACCTGACGCTGCGGATGTGGTTGTTCCCGTGGCTCACGTGGGCGGTGATCCTGTTCATCTGCGGCACGCTGACCGTGATGCTCGTGAGCGAGGATCACCGGATGGAAGTGGGGGCGACGGCTGTACTCGCGTTGATCGTGTTGTTGGCGTCGTGGCTGAACAAGCGTGGTCGCGACGCGCAGGCGAGCGAAGGGCGGCGCGTGTCGGCGACGTGATGGCGTGAAGTGTGGCGGGCGGAAAGCCCGCGTCACGAAAAATGGCCCGATCGGCGTTTGCCGGTCGGGCCATTTGCTTTTGGCATTATCCAATGCGGCGGAAAATGTGGACCGCGATCTTGTGTGAGGGGGCAAGAAGCAAGACGAAACTAGCGCGTAATAATCGAACTCGTCTGATTTCATCAACACAGACATGCTCGTACATTGATTGCTTCGATTACCGAGGTGAATCGATGGGCAAATCAATTTGGCCTCCTTTGTTGATGGTCGGCATTATCGGGCAGAGCCTGATATCCAATTGCGCGATCGATACGCCTTGTCGTTCGTCGACTGTATCGAGGTCGAAACAATGACTGAGCGTTCGACTGCTCGCGTCGGCATAGCTTTCTCCGCCCGCGACGGATTCCAGCTCAAGGGAACCTATTTCCCGGCGGCCGAGGGTGATCGTTCCCCCGTGCTCATCTGCCCTGCGACAGGAATCCGGCAATCCTTTTATTTCCCGTTTGCAGACTGGCTACGCAAAGAGGGCCACTCGACGTTTGTATTCGACTATCGGGGAATCGGCGCGTCGCTTGATACGGAGCACGTCCGCCAGTCCCGAGCGCGGAAACAGGACTGGGGGCAGTTCGACATGCCTGCGGCGCTCGACTGGCTTCTTGGCGAAACCGGTGTGCGCGGCGCACATTTGATCGGGCATAGCGCAGGCGCACAACTGGTCGGCCTGATGCCGAATCACGCATCCATTCGTTCGCTATGCGCCATCTCGGCGTCTTCCGGGTATGTCGGCAACATTCGCTGGCCAAAGCGTTTCGCGGCCTTGCTGCTTGCGCATATGTACGTGCCGATTTCCGTTCGATTGCTCGGTTACGTTCCGGCCAGGGTACTCGGTTGGGGTGATGATCTGCCGCCGTGCGTCGGACTTCAGTGGGCCCGATGGTGCCGTCGGCCGGGATATGTGGCGAACGAATTCGGAGTAGGGGTGGCACGCCACTACTACGACGAATTTATCGCTCCCGTCACCGTTGTGGCCGCAACCGACGACCCGCTTGCCACGCCGGCCAATATTGCAGACTGGCTGCGCCTGTTGCCGAGAGCCAAGTCCGACGTTCACTTCATCCATCCAGAAAATCCCGACGGCCGAGCAATTGGCCACGTCGGCATGTTCCGCCGCGAGCATTCGTCGCTGTGGCCGGAACTCACCAGAGGGTTGCTGCGCTGACGGAGCGCGTCGTTTGCATCCTCGCATCAGGAGACCACGATGGATGATTCAATTGAAATGAAATTGCGCTTCAAGGCCGTCAGAAATGAGGCGAAGGAGACGCGCGCGTCGCTTTACCATCTCACGAATCAATGCAACCTACGTTGCAAGGGCTGCTGGTTTTTCGAGAACGAATTCGATACGGCATCGCAAGAGTTGAGCGATGCGATTCGCCTTGAGCAGCGTGTGAGGGAGGAAGCTGCGCGCGGGATCAACGCGCCGCTATTGATTGGCGGCGAGCCTGCATTGCACCTCGATCGGATACGGATGTTCCGGAAATACATGCCGAAAGTGTCAGTGTCGACGAATGGACTTCGAAAAATCCCGTATGAAGGATTCGAGGACATCACCATCGCGATCTCCGTATTTGGCGGCGGGCCACTCGACGATGAATTGCGTGCGATCGGTCCGAACGGAAAACGCTTCACCGGCTTGTTTGACAAGGCACTGGCAAACTATCGCGACGACGAACGTGCGGGTTTTGTCTACGCAGTGACGATTGACGGTATCGCGTACATCGAGGAAACGGTGCGTAAAATTCGAGATAACGGGAATCGCTTGCTGTTCAATTACTACAGCCCCTACGACGTTGACGGACCGTTACGCAGGCGAGGCGAGGAGAGATTGCTGGACGTGTTGCTCGACTTAAAGGTGAAATACCCTGAAACCGTCGCAAGCCATCCCTATTATCTGGCGGCCCTGATGAGGGGCGAGACAGCTTGGGGAGCATTCAATGGTGCGAGTTGTCCGAGCGTTAGCGAGGATCATCCGCAAAACGTGGATCGGTTCGCATCGGGGTGGCCCTCGCTGCCCAGGTTCAATGCATATCGTGCCGACTTTGTCTCGCTTGCGCGCTGTTGTACATCAGGAGAATGTGCGAAGTGCCGTGACAGCCAGGCCGTGATTTCCTGGTTGCTGGTTAACGCGAGGCATGTACTGCAGGAAGACGACGGACTTCGGACATGGACGGAGGTTGCTGAAAGCTATTTCAGTCAGTTTGTCTGGTCGAAATACCATCCGCGCAACCGTATGGCGCGTACGTCGAATTGCGCAATGCAATGAGGCGGCACTGGGTGGTCACCATGCCGCCATGCATAGCCGGATCGAAATCGGACGGCCAACGCCGGTCGTGACGTAACCGGTGCGCCGAAAAGAAAAAAGCCCGCACAAAGCGGGCTTTTCACTGAAGCGATAACGCAACGCTCAGACGTTGAACAGGAAGTTCATCACGTCGCCGTCGTGCACGACATATTCCTTCCCTTCCGCGCGCATCTTGCCGGCTTCCTTCGCGCCTTGCTCGCCCTTGTACGTGACGAAGTCGTCGAATGCGATCGTCTGCGCGCGGATGAAGCCGCGCTCGAAGTCGGTGTGGATCACGCCGGCCGCTTGAGGGGCCGTGTCGCCGATATGGATCGTCCACGCGCGCACTTCCTTCACGCCCGCGGTGAAGTAGGTCTGCAGGCCGAGCAGCTTGAACCCCGCGCGGATCACGCGGTCGAGGCCCGGCTCTTCCATGCCCATGTCGGCGAGGAACGCTTCCTTGTCCGCGTCGTCGAGATCGGCGATTTCCGCCTCGATCGCCGCACACACGGCGACCACCGGCGCATTCTCGCTTTCCGCGTACTTGCGTACCGCGTCGAGGTGCGGGTTGTTCTCGAAACCGTCGTCCTTCACGTTGGCCACGTACATGGCCGGCTTCGCGGTGATCAGGCAGAACGGCTTGAGCAGCGCCTCTTCGTCGTCCGACAGTTCGAGGCCGCGCACGGCCTTGCCCTGGTCGAGCTGCGCGCGCACTTTTTCGAGCACCGCGACGAGCTTCGCCGCTTCCTTGTCGTTGCCCGACTTCGCAGCCTTCGAATAGCGCGTGAGCGCCTTCTCGACGGTGCCGAGGTCGGCGAGCGCGAGCTCGGTGTTGATCACTTCGATGTCGTCGATCGGGCTGACCTTGCCGGCGACGTGAATGACGTTCTCGTCCTCGAAGCAGCGCACGACGTGCGTGATCGCGTCGGTTTCGCGGATGTTCGCGAGGAACTGGTTGCCGAGGCCTTCACCCTTGCTCGCGCCCGCGACGAGGCCTGCGATATCGACGAATTCGACGACGGCCGGCACGACCCGCTCCGGCTTGACGATCTCGGAGAGCGCCTTCAGGCGCGTATCGGGCACTTCGACGATGCCGACGTTCGGCTCGATCGTGCAGAACGGGTAGTTCTCGGCGGCGATGCCGGCCTTGGTCAGCGCATTGAACAGGGTGGACTTGCCGACGTTGGGCAAGCCGACGATGCCGCATTTGAGACTCATGGAATCCTTCGGACGGGTAAGGCGGCGCGGCCGGACAGGGCACGGCGGCGCGGGAAAATAAGGGCGGCCGGCGCTTGGGGCGCGGCGGGCCGACGGTCAAAGTCGCTATTGTACCGTGCCGACGCCCCGGAATCCGGGCGGGCGCCGAACGGCCGATGCGGCGGGCCGCCGCGCTGCCGCATCGGCCTGCGATTCTGCTGATTTCCCGCAAAGTCCGGCCGCGTAAGGGTTTGGCCCCGCGGCTATAATGCCCGCCATGACTGCCCACCACACCTTCGACGTCGCCGTGGTCGGCGGCGGGCTCGTCGGCAAGACGGCCGCGCTCGCGCTGACCCAGTCCGGCTACAAGACAGCCTTGCTCGCCCAGCCGGCCACGCCGCGCCCCGCCGATCTCGCCTTCGACACGCGCGTCTACGCGCTGTCCTCCAGTTCGCAGGCGCTGCTCGAGCGGCTGCGCGTCTGGCAGGCGCTCGATCACAGCCGGCTTGCGCCGGTCTACGACATGCGCGTGTATGGCGACGCGCACGCGGAACTGCATTTCTCCGCGTACCAGGCGTCCGTGCCGCAGCTCGCGTGGATCGCCGAATCGTCGCTGGTCGAGGCGTCGCTCGACGCCGCGCTGCGGTTCCAGCCGAACCTCACGTGGTTCGATGCGCGCGCACAGGGCTTCGACGTGCGCGACGACGCGGCCGTGCTCACGCTGTCGTCGGGACAGGTGCTGGAAGCGGACCTCGTCGTCGGCGCGGACGGCGCGCATTCGTGGGTACGCTCGCAAATGGGGGCCAAGGTCGAGCGGCGCGACTACCGGCAAACCGGCGTCGTCGCGAACTTCAAGGCGTCGCTGCCGCACCGCGAGACCGCCTACCAGTGGTTCCACGAAGGCGAGATCGTCGCGCTGCTGCCGCTGCCGGACGGCCATGTGTCGCTCGTCTGGTCCGCGCACACCGCGCATGCGGACGAATTGCTCGCACTCGATCCGGCGCAGCTCGCGGCCGAAGTCGAGCGCGTGTCGCACGGCCAGGTCGGCACGCTCGACTGCGTGACGCCGGCTGCCGGCTTCCCGCTGGCGCTGCAGACGGTCGACAAGCTGATCGCACCGCGCGTCGCGCTCGTCGGCGATGCCGCGCACCTGATCCACCCGCTCGCGGGGCAGGGGATGAACCTCGGCCTGCGCGACGTCGCGGCGCTTGCCGACGCGATCGCAGGCAAGGAAAGCTTCCGCAACCTCGGCGATACGGTGCTGCTGCGTCGCTACGAGCGTTCGCGTCGCGAAGACATCCGCGCGCTGATGGTCGCGACCGACGGGCTGCAGCGGCTGTTCGCGGTGCCGGGCTCGCTCGCGAAGGCCGTGCGCAACGCGGGCATGGCCTTCGTCGGCGCGCAGCCGCTGGTAAAGCGCTGGCTCGTATCAGCCGCGCTCGGCTGATCGATCGAACCTTCGGCCGCTTCGCCGGTCGGACACGGTTCCGTTACGGCGTACACTGTGCCGTGCACTCCGATTGAGCTGAAGGAAGAATTCGATGAAAAAAACGATCCGCATCGCGTCGCTGGCGCTGGCCGTCACGATGGCGACGCTTGGCTGCACCGCGCAGGCCGACCAGACCACCGACAAGCTGAAAGCAACGCTGCAGGCCCGCCTCGGCAGCGACGCGCCGATCAAGAGCGTGTCGAAAGCGCCGGTCGCCGGCCTTTACGAAGTCAACCTCGGCTCGCAGATCATCTATAGCGATGCGGCAGGCGATTACGTGCTGCTCGGCGATCTCGTCGACACCAAGACGCACAAGAACCTGACCGACGCGCGCCTGTCCGAAATCAACAAGATCGACTTCGCGAGCCTGCCGTTCGCGAATGCGATCAAGGTCGTCAAGGGCAACGGTGCCCGCAAGATCGCGGTGTTCTCCGATCCGAACTGCCCGTATTGCAAGAAGCTCGAGACGACGCTGCAGTCGGTCGACAACGTGACCGTCTACACGTTCCTGTACCCGGTGCTGTCGCCGGATTCGACCGCGAAGTCGAAGGCGATCTGGTGTGCGACCGATCGCGCGAAAACGTGGCAGGGCTGGATGCTCGACCACCGCGCGCCGTCCGGCGCCGGTACCTGCGATACGACCGCGCTCGACAAGAACCTCGCACTCGGCCGTGGGATGAACGTCACGGGCACGCCGACGATCTTCCTGCCGGACGGCCGCCGCCTGCCGGGCGCCGTGTCGGCCGACCAGCTCAACCAGGCGCTCGCCTCGAGCAAGTAACCGACCACACGCCGGGCCGCATGGCCTGGCCAGCGAGGGGCGCCCGCATCTGCCGGCGCCTCTCTTCGTTTCCGCCGCCGTATTCGACCGACCGATTGCCACGATGACTCAGCCGATCCGCTATTCGATTGTTCCGAAAGATCTTGCCGCGCACCTGTTCGAAGTGTCGGTGACGGTCACCGATCCCGACCCCGAAGGCCAGCGCTTTTCGTTGCCGGTGTGGATTCCGGGCAGCTACCTCGTGCGCGAGTTCGCGCGCAACATCGTGACGCTCGGCGCCTTCAACGACGCGGGCCGCAAGGTGCGGATCGCGAAGACCGACAAGCACACGTGGCAGGCCGCACCCGTGAACGGCACGCTGACGCTGCGCTACGACGTGTATGCGTGGGACCTGTCGGTGCGCTCCGCGTATCTCGATGAGTCGGGCGGCTTCTTCAACGCGACGGCCGTGTTCCTGAGCGTTGCGGGCCGCGAGGATGCGCCGTGTGAAGTCGACATCGCGAAGCCGGCCGGTGCGGCGTTCCGCGCATGGCGCGTCGGTACGTCGCTGCCCGCGGCGCGCGGCACCAAGCGCTACGGGTTCGGTGCATATCGCGCAGCGAACTACGACGAGCTCTCCGACCATCCGGTGACGATCGGCGAATTCGCGCTCGCGACGTTCGACGCGCACGGCGTGCCGCACGACATCGTGATCGCGGGGCGCGTGACGCAGCTCGACCTGGAGCGCCTGCGCGCCGACCTGAAGCGCGTGTGCGAAGCGCAGATCGCGCTGTTCGAGCCGAAATCGAAGAAAGCGCCGATGGACCGCTACGTGTTCATGACGCTGGCGGTCAGCGACGGCTACGGCGGCCTCGAGCACCGCGCGTCGACCGCGCTGATCTGCAACCGCACCGACCTGCCGGTGAAAGGGCGGCCCGAAACGACGGAAGGCTATCGCACGTATCTCGGGCTCTGCAGCCACGAGTACTTCCATACGTGGAACGTGAAGCGCATCAAGCCGGCGGCGTTCGTGCCGTACGACCTGTCGAAGGAAAACTACACGTCGCTGCTGTGGCTGTTCGAAGGCTTCACGTCGTATTACGACGACCTGATGCTGGTGCGCAGCGGGCTGATGTCGCAGGACGAATATTTTGCGGCGCTCGGCCGAACGGTCGGCGGCGTGCTGCGCGGCACGGGGCGCCTGAAGCAGAGCGTCGCCGAAAGCTCGTTCGACGCGTGGATCAAGTACTACCGCCAGGACGAGAACGCGACCAATGCAATCGTCAGCTACTACACGAAGGGTTCGCTGGTCGCGCTCGCCTTCGATCTCGCGATCCGCGCGCAGACGCGCAACAAGAAGTCGCTCGACGACGTGATGCGCCTGCTGTGGCAGCGCTACGGCCGCGATTTTTATCGCGGCAAGCAGGCAGGCGTCGAGGAGAACGAAGTCGAGGCGCTGATCGAGGAGGCGACGGGCGTCGCGCTCGGCCGCCTGTTCGCCGATGCCGTGCACGGCACGCGCGACCTGCCGCTCGCCGAACTGCTCGCACCGTTCGGCGTGACGCTCGCGCCCGATGTGGCGAACGGCGCGCTCGCGAAGCCGACGATCGGCGCGCGCCTGCGCGGCGGCGCGGACTGCACGTTCGCGGCCGTCTACGAAGGCGGCGCCGCACATCGCGCGGGGCTGTCGGCCGGCGACACGCTGATCGCGGTCGACGGGCTGCGCGTCACGGGCACCAACCTCGACGCACTGCTCGCGCGCTACTGGCCGGGTGACAAGGTCGAGGTTCACGCGTTCCGGCGCGACGAGCTGCGCACCGCGAAACTGAAGCTCGACGGCCCGGAAGTCACGCGCTACCGGCTGACGGCGGCCGCGAAGCCGGCTGCGGTCTCGAAGGCCCGAGAGGCCTGGCTGAAGGGGTGAACGGTCGGAAGCGGGTATCGGGGCACGATCAACGATTGTTCTGCTGTTGCAACAATCCGTCGCCCTGAACCCGCTTTTTCGCGATCATGCGGCCACGCACAATGGCGTCACTCGCGCTACCAAAGCGCAACCCTACTGGAGCCTGACATGACGACCATTCTGCAAATCAATTCCGCCGCGCGTTCGCAAGGTGCGCAATCCACGCTGCTGGCCAACGAACTGACGGCAAAGCTGCAACAATCGAACCCCGGCGCGAACGTCGTGGTTCGCGACCTGCTGGCCGATGCGCTGCCGCACCTCGACGAATCGGTGCTCGGCGCGTTCTTCACGCCGGCCGACAAGCGCACCGCGGAACAGAATGCGATCGTCGCGAAGAGCGATGCACTGATCGCCGAACTGCAAGCTGCCGACATCATCGTGATCGGCGCACCGATGTACAACTTCGGCATCTCGTCGCAACTGAAGACGTACTTCGACTGGATCGCACGTGCAGGCGTCACGTTCCGCTACACCGAGAACGGTCCGGAAGGCCTGATCAAGGGCAAGAAGGTTCACGTGGTGACGGCCCGTGGCGGCAAGTACGCCGGTACGCCGAACGACAGCCAGACCCCGTACCTGCGCACGTTCCTCGGCTTCGTCGGCATGACCGACGTGAACTTCATCTTCGCGGAAGGCCTGAACCTCGGCGCGGATGCGCAAAGCGCAGCGCTGGCTGGCGCACGCGAAGCGATCGCCGCCGCGTAAGGTCGATGCGGGTGCGCCGCACCCGCCGTATCGCCCGATAAAAAAACGCCGCGTCCCGAAAGGGGCGCGGCGTTTTCGCATGCCGGCTGCCGTGGCGAACGAACGGCGGTGCGGCGGTTACGCGAGCGTTTCCGCCACGTCAGGCAGGCGCCAGTCGATCGGTTCGCGCCCTGCGTCGACCAGATAGTCGTTCGCGAGCGCGAAATGGCGGCAGCCGAGGAAGCCGCGGTGCGCGGACAGCGGCGACGGATGCGGCGCCTCGAGCACGCGATGCGCGCTGGCGTCGAACAGCGCGCGCTTCGCCTGTGCGTGGGCGCCCCACAGCATGAAGACGAGCCCCTGATGGCGGCCGGCGAGTTCGCGGATCAGCGTGTCCGTGCATTGCTCCCAACCGCGCTTCGCATGGCTCGCGGCGGCCCCGCGCTCGACCGTCAGCACCGTGTTGAGCAGCAGCACGCCCTGGCGCGCCCAGGTGTCGAGGCAGCCGTGGCGCGGTGTGTCGTGGCCGAAGTTAGCGGCGATTTCCTTGAAGATGTTGCGCAGCGACGGCGGCGTGCGCACGGCCGGCGGCACCGAGAACGCGAGCCCGTGCGCCTGCGGCGTGCCGCGATCGTCGCCGTGGTACGGATCCTGGCCGAGGATCACGACTTTTACGTCGTCAGGGCTCGTCAGGCGCAGCGCGCGGAACACGTCGGTCGGGTAGACCGTCTTGCCGGCCGCACGCTCGTCATCGACGAAGCGGCACAGCGGCGCGTACGCGTCGCTGTCGGTAAAGGGTTTCAGCACGTCGCGCCAGACGGGCGGCAGCGCGTCGAATTGCGCGGCGAGGTGCGGGACGTCGGCGGCAACGGGCTGCGGTGCCGTCGGGGCCGCAGCCGGAGCGGCGGCTTTCTTGCCGGGCTTGCGTCCGGCTGCGGGCGCTTCGGGCGCCGGCGGCGGAATATGGGCCGGTGCCGTTTCCGGCACGGGATCATCGAACAGCGACGCCTGTTGCGGCGCGCGGGAAGTCTTGCGGGTTGCCATGCGTGATGCGGGTTATTGCGCGCGCAGCCGGTAGCCGCGCTGCGCCTTGCTGATGTTTTCGGGAACGAGGCCCGGCAGCGCTTGCTGCAATTCGGCGGCGAGCGTTGCAAGCGCCGCCTCCGGGCCGTCGATCAGTTCGAGTTCGATTTCGCTGATCGGTTCGCGGCGCGTTTCGTGTTCCGCCTGGACGACGATCTCGCCGAGGTCCACCGCGGCTTCGACGGTTGCGCCGCCGATTGCGATGCGCCACAGCGTACGCGAAAAATCCGTGCGGAACAGCGCCGACAGCGAACCGGCCGCGTCATTCAGCGCGGCGGCGGCTTCCGGCACGTCGCAGGCTGCGACGAGCGCGTCGATCTCGAGCGCGTCGCCGGCGACCGGCAGCTCCCACTCGTGGCGGCGATGCAGGCCGCCTTCCGCGCTGCCGACCGTCTTGAACGTCTGCAGCCAGCCTTGCGGCGTGCGGCGCACGCGCACCGCGCTCTTCGAGCGGGCCAGCGCGAGATCGGGCGTGTCGTAATAGACGTTTGCGAGCGTGATGTCGCGACCGGGTTCGCCGGTCAGCGTCTCGAAGAAGCGTCGCGCGGCGTCGGCCTGGCCGGCCGGCAGCGCGAGCTTGATTTCCTTTTCGATCGCCATCAGAAGAACATCCGTGCGAGTTCTTCGCCCGGCTGCCCGGCGCGCATGAACGCTTCGCCGACGAGGAACGTGTTCACGTTCGCCGCGCGCATCGTGTCGACGTCGGTGCGCGACAGGATGCCCGATTCGGTCACGACGATCCGGTCGGCCGGAATCATGTCGAGCATGTCGAGCGTGGTCTGGATCGACGTCTCGAACGTGCGCAGGTTGCGGTTGTTGATGCCGAGCAGCGGCGTCTTGAGCGTCAGCGCCTGTTCCATCTCGTTGCGGTCGTGTACTTCGACCAGCACCGCGAGGCCGAGCGAGTGCGCATACGCTTCGAGATCCTGCATCAGCGGGGTGTCGAGCGCGGCGGCGATCAGCAGGATCGCGTCGGCACCCATCGCGCGCGCTTCGATGATCTGGTACGCGTCGACGATGAAGTCCTTGCGCAGCACCGGCAGTTCGCAGGCCGCGCGCGCTTGTTCGAGATAGCGGGCGCTACCCTGGAAGAACTGCTCGTCGGTCAGCACCGACAGGCACGCGGCGCCGTGCGCTGCATACGAACGCGCGATGTCGGCAGGCACGAAATGCTCGCGCAGCACGCCCTTCGACGGGCTGGCCTTCTTGATTTCGGAAATCACGGCCGCGTGGCCGGCCGCATGCTTCGCGCGCAATGCGCCGACGAAGTCGCGCAGGTCGCGCGCGGACGCTTCCAGTTTCAGTGCCTCGAGCGGCGCGCTGCGCATGGCCGCCGCGACTTCTTCGCGCTTGACGCCGATGATTCGGTCGAGAATGTCGCTCATGTGGATTCCTGCTTGATTCGTAGGGGGAGTCAGCGCTTGAACTGCTGCGTGAAGCGCACGAGTTCGTCGACTTTCGCGCGGGCCTTGCCGCTCGCGATCGCTTCGCGGGCGAGCTGGATGCCGTCCGCGATCGACTCGGCGACGTTCGCCGCATAGAGCGCGGTGCCGGCGTTCAGTGTGACGATCTCACGCGCGACGCCCGGCTGGTTGTCCAGCGCACCGAGCAGCATCGTGCGCGATTCGTCGGCATTTTCCACCTTCAGCGTGCGGTTCGACACCATCTGCAGGCCGAAGTCTTCCGGATGGATCTCGTATTCGTGCACCTTGCCGTCGCGCAGCTCGCCGACGAGCGTTGCCGCGCCGAGCGATACCTCGTCCATCCCGTCCTTGCCGTACACGACCAGCACGTGCTGCGCGCCCAGGCGCTGCATCACGCGCACCTGGATGCCGACGAGGTCGGGGTGGAACACGCCCATCAGCTGGTTCGGCGCGCCGGCCGGGTTGGTCAGCGGGCCGAGGATGTTGAAGATCGTGCGCACGCCGAGCTCGCGGCGCACGGCTGCGATGTTCTTCATCGCCGGGTGATGGTTCGGCGCGAACATGAAGCCCATGCCCGTTTCGGCGATCGACGCGGCAACCTGGTCGGACTGCAGGTCGATGTTCACGCCGAGCGCCTCGAGCACGTCGGCGCTGCCGGACTTGCTCGATACGCCGCGGTTGCCGTGCTTCGCGACTTTCGCGCCGGCCGCGGCCGTGACGAACATCGACGCGGTCGAGATGTTGAACGTGTGCGAGCCGTCGCCGCCGGTGCCGACGATGTCGACGAAGTTCGAGTTGTCCTGCACCTCGACGTGGTTCGCGAATTCGCGCATCACGGTCGCGGCGGCGGCGATCTCGCCGATCGTCTCCTTCTTCACGCGCAGCCCGGTGATGATCGCGGCCGCCATCACGGGCGACATGTCGCCGCGCATGATGAGCCGCATCAGATGCAGCATCTCGTCGTGGAAGATTTCGCGGTGTTCGATCGTGCGCTGCAGCGCTTCCTGCGGGGTAATCGTCATCGTGAGGCTCCCGTCAGGCGGCTTGCGCGGCCGCGGCGCGGGCCTGTTTCAGAAAATTCTCGAGCAGCGCGTGGCCATGCTCGGACAGGATCGATTCCGGGTGGAACTGCACGCCTTCGATCGGCAGCGTCTTGTGGCGCACGCCCATGATTTCGCCGTCGTCGGTCCAGGCGGACACCTCGAGGCAGTCGGGCAGCGATTCGCGCTCGATCGCGAGCGAGTGATAGCGCGTGACGTCGAAGTGCTTCGGCAGGTCGGCGAATACACCGCGGCAGTCGGTTTCGATCTTGCTCACCTTGCCGTGCATGATGGTCTTCGCGCGCACGACGCGGCCGCCGAAGGCCTCGCCGATCGCCTGATGGCCGAGGCACACGCCGAGGATCGGCTTCTTGCCCGCGAATGCTTTCAGCACGTCGAGCGTGATGCCCGCGTGCTGCGGGTTGCTCGGGCCGGGCGACAGGCAGATCGCATCGGGATTCAGGCGCGCGATTTCGTCGAGCGTGATTTCGTCGTTGCGGTAGGTGCGCACGTCCTCGCCGAGTTCGCCGAAGTACTGGACCAGGTTGTAGGTAAACGAGTCGTAGTTGTCGATCATGAGCAGCATGGTCAGTCTCCGGTCAGAAGTCGCTATCGAGGCCGTCCTGGACCTGTTCGGCCGCACGCAGCACCGCGCGCGCCTTGTTTTCGGTCTCTTGCCATTCGGATTCGGGCACCGAATCCGCGACGACGCCGGCCGCCGCTTGCACGTAAAGGTTGCCGTTGTGGATCAGGCCCGTGCGGATCGCGATCGCGAGATCCATCTCGCCCGAGAACGACAGGTAGCCGACGGCGCCGCCGTACAGCCCGCGCTTGACCGGCTCGAGTTCGTCGATCAGTTCCATCGCACGGACCTTCGGCGCGCCGGACAGCGTGCCGGCCGGGAACGTCGCGCGCAGCACGTCGTAGTTCGTCATGCCGGGCTTCAGCTTGCCTTCGACCGAGCTGACGATGTGCTGCACGTGCGAGTATTTCTCGATGACCATCTGGTCGGTCACGTGCACCGAGCCGATTTCCGCGATGCGGCCGACGTCGTTGCGCGCGAGGTCGATCAGCATCACGTGCTCGGCGATCTCCTTCGGATCGTTGAGCAGCTCGGTCGCGAGTTCCGCGTCGCGCTCGGGCGTGTTGCCGCGCGGTCGCGTGCCGGCAAGCGGGCGGATCGTGACGATCTGGTCTTCGCCGCGCTTTTCCTGGCGCACGAGGATTTCCGGCGATGCGCCGACCACGTGGAAATCGCCGAAGTTGTAGTAGTACATGTACGGCGACGGGTTCAGCGAACGCAGCGCGCGATACAGCGACAGCGGATTGTCGCGGTACGGCTTCGTCAGACGCTGGCCGACCTGGATCTGCATCAGCTCGCCGGCCGCGATGTATTCCTTCGCCTGGCGCACGGCGGCCAGATAATCATCCTTCTTGAACTCGCGGAACGTCTCGGTGCGCACGCTCGCCGACGTGACCGGCGGCTGCACGGTCGTGCGCAGGCGCTGCTTCAGTTCGCGCAGGCGTTGTTTCGCCTTCGTATAGGCTTCGGCCTGGCTCGGATCCGCGTAGATGATCAGGTACAGCTTGCCGGCGAGGTTGTCGATGACCGCGACTTCCTCGGTCAGCAGCAACTGGATGTCGGGCAGGCCGAGATCGTCGCGCGGTGCGGTGTTCGCGAGCTTCTTCTCGATGTAGCGCACCGCGTCGTAGCCGAAATAGCCGGCGAGACCGCCGCAGAAGCGTGGCAGGCCCGGGCGCTGCGCCACCTTGAAGCGCGCCTGGAACGATTCGATGAACTGGAACGGGTCGCCGTCGTGCGTCTCGACGACCTCGCCGTCGCGTACGACTTCCGACACGCCGTTGCGGGTCCGCACGAGCGTACGGGCGGGCAGGCCGATGAACGAATAGCGGCCGAAGCGTTCGCCGCCGACCACCGATTCGAGCAGGAACGAGTTGGCGCCCGAGCGTTCGGGCTGGGCCAGCTTCAGGTAGAGGGACAGCGGCGTTTCGAGATCGGCGAGGGCCTCCGCGATCAGCGGGATGCGGTTGTAGCCTTCGTTCGCGAGCGATTGAAATTCGAGTTCGGTCATGTTCCGGTCCTGTTCGGGACGAGCGGCGCGTGCGCCAGGGATCACTTGACGCTGCGCGGGTTGCCGTCGGCGAAAGGGCGGTCGATCGAGAAGTGCCTGTTGCCGGCCGGCACTCCGTGCGTGAACGTCGCGAGCCAGCGGCCGCACCTGAACGCAAGCGTTCGGACGCGGTAGAACTCGAGGTGGTGCGACGATCGGCGCGCGGATGCGCAGCGAGATAAAAAACGGCGCTGAAGACGTGCTTCAGCGTACCTCATCGAAGAGGTTAGCGCGACCAGCGACGCCAGGGCCAGGCTCCCCGGTCGATGCTGCTCAGACTCCGTTTTTTATTCAGAAACATGCAGATGGAAGAAATAATCAGAGGGTTGGCCGGCCGGCGTTGTGCGCGGAGATCGCGCGAGCTGCGACCAGCAACGAATCGACTATACCATCCGAATTTATCGTTTGTATAGCTTTGCCATGGTTGTAGCCGTACGGCACCGTCAGCGTCGCCATCCCGGCCGCGCGGCCTGCCAGCGCATCGTTTTCCGAGTCGCCGATCGCGACTGCCGCATCCGGTGCGACGCCGAGCGCGTTGCAGGCCGTCAGCATCGGCAGCGGATCGGGCTTCTTGCGCGCGACGCTGTCGCCGCCGAGCACGATGCCGAAGCAATCGGCCAGCCCGTATTGCTCGAGCAGCTCGACCGCGAAGCGATGCGGCTTGTTCGTCACGCACGCGAGCCGGATGCCGGCTGCGCGCAGCGCGTCGAGACCGGCGGCCACGTCCGGGTAGAGGCGTGTGTGGCGGCCGTTGATCTTCGCGTACTCGGTCTGGTAGATCGCGAGTGCGTCGTCGAAGCGGGCGTGCGCCTCGTCGGCTGCGAAGCGCGGTTTCAGCACGCTCTGGATCAGGTGTTCGGAGCCCTTGCCGACGTAGCCGATCACCTCGTCGCGCGACGTGGCCGGCGCGCCGAGCTGCGCGAGCATCCCGTTCAGGCCGGCCGTGAAATCGTCGGCCGTATCGACCATGGTGCCGTCGAGATCGATCAGCGCTGCGTCGATGCGCGGCGTGGCGAAGCGGATCGGAGCGGCTTCCGGTGCGGCCCCGGCCGATGCATGGCCGGCGAGCGACGAGTCGGCCACGGCGTCAGCTCCGCTCGACGGTAGCGAGCGCGGCGCGCATCTCGTCGATCACCTTGCGGTAGTCCGGCTTGCCGAAAATCGCCGAACCCGCGACGAAGGTGTCGGCGCCGGCCGCCGCGATTTCCGCGATGTTGTCGGTCTTCACGCCGCCGTCGACTTCAAGCAGGATCTCTCGGCCGGTGCGCTCGGTGTACGCGTCGATGCGTGCGCGTGCTTCGCGCAGCTTGTTCAGCGTTTCCGGAATGAACGACTGGCCGCCGAAGCCCGGGTTGACCGACATCAGCAGCACGAAGTCGAGGCGGTCCATCACGTGGTCGAGGTAGTTCAGCGGCGTGGCCGGGTTGAACACGAGGCCGGCCTTGCAGCCGTGGTCGCGGATCAGCGACAGCGTGCGGTCGATGTGATCGGAGCCTTCCGGGTGGAAGCTGATCAGGTTGGCACCGGCCTTCGCAAAATCGGGCACGATCCGGTCGACCGGGCGCACCATCAGGTGCACGTCGATCGGCACCTGCACGTGCGGGCGGATCGCTTCGCACACGAGCGGGCCGATGGTCAGGTTCGGCACGTAATGGTTGTCCATCACGTCGAAGTGGATCCAGTCGGCGCCGGCGGCGACCACGTTGCGGACTTCTTCGCCGAGCCGTGCGAAATCGGCCGACAGGATGCTGGGAGCGATGCGGAATTGGGTCATGGCAGGGGAGCGGGGACGTTGCGGCGCAAAACCGCCATTCTACCGTCCGGCGACCCGGTGCGCGGCGGCAGGCCGTGCGGTCGAGGCCGGATTGCGCATAGAATGCCGAACCAATGCGGCGCGCCCGCGGCCCCGTTGCCCATGCCGGCGCGGGCAGTCATCTTCCAGCGGAAACACCATGAGTCAGTATCAATTCACCGTTTCGGTGAAAACCAGCTACTTGCCGGAACAATCCGACCCCGATCGCCGTCAATACGCATTCGCGTACACGCTGACGATCCGCAACACGGGACAGGTCGCGGCGCAACTGATCGCGCGTCACTGGATCATCACGGACAGCGAGAGCCACGTGCAGGAAGTGAAGGGGCTCGGCGTCGTCGGGCACCAGCCGCTGCTCCAGCCGGGCGAGCACTTCGAGTACACGAGCTGGGCCGTGATCGCGACACCGGTCGGCACGATGCGTGGCGCGTACTTCTGCGTGGCGGAGGACGGCGAGCGTTTCGAGGCGCCGGTCGACGAGTTCGCACTGCACATGCCGCGCACGCTGCATTGAGCGGGCGGAGTGCGTCAGGGTGTTAGCGCGGCTTGCGGGTGTGCTTCTTTCTGCCCGACGACGTCCACACGACGATGAAGATCAGCAGGGCGAGCGCGACGAAGGCTTCGAGCGCGAAGATGAGCATCGGATATTGGTCGAGAAAATCTGACATGGCGGTTTCCATCAAGAACGGACATTGTATGTGGTTTGGGCCCCGGGTGGCCGGGTGGGTTGCGGCTGCCGCGGCAGCGGCGCTGCTGGCAGCGTGCGGTGGCGCGCCGACGCGGACGTCGTCGCTGAAGCCGCCGACCGGCGCGGCGATCGTGCCGGGTCAGGTTGCCGCGAAGCGGCTCACGCCGGTCGCGTGGCAACAGGTGCCGGGCTGGCAGGACGATTCGCTGCTCGGCGCAACCGCCGCGCTGCGACAGAACTGCGTGCGGCTCGCGCGCCAGCCGGCCTGGGCACGCGCTTGCGCGGCCGCCGACCGGCTCGACGAGCTTGACGTCAGCAGTGCACGCACGTTCTTCGAAACGTATTTCACGCCGTTCCAGCTTGCGAACACCGACGGTACGCTCGACGGGCTCGTGACCGGCTATTACGAGCCGCTGCTGCACGGTTCGCGCGTGCGTCGCGGTCCGTATCAGTACGCGCTCTACCGCTGGCCGGCCGGTTATCGCGCGGGCGCCGCGCTGCCGGCACGCGCGCAGCTCGAACGCGCCGGCATCCTGAACGGCAACGAACTCGTGTGGGTCGACGACCCGATCGAAGCGTTCTTCCTGCAGGTGCAGGGCTCGGGGCGCGTGCTGCTCGACGACGGTTCGGTGATGCGGGTCGGCTTCGGCGGCACCAACAACCAGCCGTACCGCTCGATCGGCAAGTGGCTGCTCGATCGCGGCGAGCTGACGCCCGCTCAGGCGACGATGCAGGGCATCAAGGCGTGGGCGAAGGCGAACCCGACCCGGGTCGACGCGTTGCTCGATACGAACCCGCGGTTCGTGTTCTTCCGCGACATGCCGACCAAGGAAGATGCACCGCACGGCGGCGCGGACGGCCCGATCGGTGCACTGGGCGTACCGCTGACGCCAGAGCGTTCGATCGCCGTCGACCCGTCGTCGATCCCGCTCGGCACGCCCGTGTTCCTGCAGACGACGCGCCCGCTGACGAATACGCCGATGAACCGGCTCGTGTTCGCGCAAGATACGGGCTCCGCGATCAAGGGCGGCGTGCGGGCCGACTATTTCTGGGGGCTCGGCGACGATGCAGGCGATCAGGCCGGGCGGATGAAGCAGGTCGGCCGGATGTGGCTGCTGTTCCCGAATTCGTGATGTGACGCGGCGCGGGTGCTCGTGGTTTCTCGGGGCGCTGCCGATGCGATAGATGCGGCGTGGAAGCGGCGGTGTGCGTGGGGCACGTCGCTCTGATCTTGAGGGCGTACCTGCGGTGCCAGATTTCGTGATGCGCTTGTTGCGTCGGCGGATGCCCAAAGGCGTCCTGGAATGAAACAGCCCGATCGGTGTTGGCCGATCGGGCTGTTTCATTTGCCACTTTGGATTCACCGCGCGTCATGCACGCGTAGCGATTTTCGTCAGCCCCTGCGCTTGTCGACGACGCGTCGCGCCTTGCCGACCGACCGCTCGATCCCGTTCACGGGAAGCACGTTGATCACGGCCGTTACGCCGATCAGCGACTTGATGTCGTAGGCGAGCGCCTGTTTTGCCGCATGGATCGCCGCCGTATCGGGTGCTGTCTCGGGGCAAGGCTCGACATTGAGCGTCATCACGTCGAGCGGGCCTTCCTTCGTCAGCACGATCTGATAGTGCGGGGCGAGCGCGTGCTGCTTGAGCAACTGCTCCTCGATTTGCGTCGGGAACACGTTGACGCCGCGCACGATCATCATGTCGTCCGAGCGCCCGGTGATCTTCTCCATCCGGCGCATCGTGCGGGCAGTGCCGGGCAACAGCCGCGTGAGGTCGCGGGTCCGGTAGCGGACGATCGGCAGCGCCTCCTTTGTCAGCGACGTGAACACGAGCTCGCCGAGTTCGCCGTCCGGAAGCACCTCGCCGGTTTCGGGATCGATGATTTCCGGATAGAAGTGGTCTTCCCAGATGGTCGGGCCGTCCTTGGTCTCGACGCATTCGGACGCGACGCCGGGGCCCATCACTTCGGACAGCCCGTAAATGTCGACCGCATCGATGCCCATCCGCTGCTCGATCGCGACGCGCATGTCGTTGGTCCAGGGTTCCGCGCCGAAGATGCCGATGCGCAGCGAACTCTGCACGGGATCGAGGCCCTGGCGCTCGATTTCGTCGGCGATCGACAGCATGTAGCTCGGCGTCACCATGATGATGTCGGGCCGGAAATCCTGGATCAACTGCACCTGCTTCTCGGTCTGGCCGCCACCGAACGGGATCACGGTCAGCCCTGCGCGTTCGGCACCGTAGTGTGCGCCAAGCCCGCCCGTGAACAAGCCATAGCCGTAGCTGACGTGCACCTTGTCGCCGCGGCGCGCCCCGGCGGCGCGGATCGAGCGCGCGACGAGATTCGCCCAAGTGTCGATGTCGCGGGCCGTATAGCCGACGACCGTCGGCTTGCCGGTCGTGCCCGACGACGCATGAATGCGCGAGATCTGGTCCTGCGGCACCGCGAACATCCCGAACGGGTAACTGTCGCGCAGGTCGCTCTTCGTCGTGAACGGGAAGCGCGACAGGTCGGCGAGCGTCTTCAGGTCGTCCGGGTGGACACCCGCGTCGTCGAACTTGCGACGATAGACGGGGGAGTGGTCATACGCATGCCGGAGCGACCACTTGAGGCGCTCGAGCTGCAGCGCGGTCAGCTCGTCGCGTGAGGCGGTCTCGATCGGCTCGAGCGGTAGCGGGGTAGTCATGCATGTCTCCAGTGTTTGTTATGTGCGAGCCGTCGACGTCAGCGGTCTTCCGGGATGACCGTGCCCTTGATCTGGGCGGATTTGCCGCGAAACATCGCGACGGTTTCACCGGTCTGGTTCGTGACGCGGATGTCGTAGATGCCTTGGCGGCCAGCACGCGCCTGCTCGATCGCCTCGGCCGTCAGCACGTCATCGCCGTGCACGGGGCGCAGGAATTCGATCGAGCAGCCGGCCGCGACGGTATTCACGTTGTACGAGTTGCACGCGAACGCGAACGTCGAATCGGCCAGCGTGAAGATGATCCCGCCATGGCAGGTCTGATGCCCGTTCAGGAATTCGGGCCGCACGCGCATCTGCAGGCGCGCGTAGCCGGCGCGTACTTCGGCGATTTCCATCCCGAACGCACGGCTGCATGCGTCGGCGTCGTACATGGCCCGCGCGGTGGCGCGAGCGAGTGCATCGGGGTCGAGCGTGGCAGTGGCGTTTGTCATGTCAACGCCCCTCGAAGCGCGGCGCGCGCTTCTCGATGAATGCCTTCACGCCTTCCGCATAGTCGTGCGACTGGCCGAGCATGCGCTGCAGGTCGCGTTCCATGTCGAGTTGCTGGTCGAGCGTGTTCGTGACGCCGGCACGCATCGATTGCTTGATCGATGCGATCGCGAGCGTCGGCTGCTGCGCGAGCTGGGTGGCAAGCTGGCGGGCTGACGCAGCGAGCGCGTCGTCGTCGACAGCGCGCCAGATCAAGCCCCATTGCTCGGCCTGTTCGGCGCCGAGCTTGTCGCCGGTCAGCGCGAGCCCCAGCGCGCGTGCCATGCCGACGCGTTGCGGCAGGAACCACGTACCGCCCGAATCCGGCACGAGACCGATCTTGACGAAGGCCTGGATGAAGCTGCTCGAGCGGGCGGCGAACACGAGATCGCAGGCGAGCGCGAGATTCGCGCCGGCGCCGGCCGCCGTGCCGTTGACGGCGGCGATCACCGGAATCGGCAGACGCTGCAGGCGGCGGATCAGCGGATTGAAGTGCTCGTCGATCAGCGTGCCGAGATCGGTGGACGCGCCCGGCGTGAAGTCGAGATCGGCCAGGTCCTGGCCCGCGCAGAAGCCGCGCCCCGCACCCGTCAGGATCAGTGCACGCGCGCCGGCTGCCTCGACATCATCGAGTGCCGACTGCAACTCGCGATGCATCGCCCGCGTAAAGCTGTTCAGCTTGTCGGGGCGGTTGAGGGTAATCGTGGCTACGTTCGAGGTCTGATCGATTTCCAACTGAATCGCCTGATAGGACATGCAGTGTCTCCTTCATGACTTCGTTATAGGCGCGCGGTGCGTCGGTTACACGCGTTCGATCGCGAGCGCGATGCCCTGGCCGACGCCGATGCACATCGTACAGAGCGCAAAGCGGCCGCCCGTACGCTCGAGTTGGTGGAGCGCCGTGGTCACGAGCCGGGCGCCTGATGCGCCGAGCGGGTGTCCCAGTGCGATCGCACCGCCGTTCGGGTTCACACGCGGATCATCGTCGGCGACGCCGAGCATGCGCAGCACCGCGAGACCTTGGGACGCGAACGCCTCGTTCAGCTCGATCACATCGAACTGGTCGATGGTCATGCCGAGCTGGTGCAGCAGTTTTTGCGTGGCCGGCGCGGGCCCGATGCCCATCACGCGCGGTGCGACGCCGGCTGTCGCCATGCCGATGACGCGTGCGCGGCGGCGCAGGCCGTACTGGTCGGCTGCTTGCGCATTGGCGAGCAGCAGCGCGCACGCACCGTCGTTGACGCCCGATGCGTTGCCGGCCGTCACCGAGCCGTCCGGGCCCACGACGCCCTTCAGCTTCGCGAGCGCTTCGAGCGATGTCTCGCGCGGATGCTCGTCGCGCGCGACGACCACCGGATCGCCTTTCTTCTGCGGAATCGTGACGGCAACGATTTCGTCGGCAAGCGTGCCGTCCTGCTGCGCACGTGCAGCCTTCTGCTGGCTGCGCAGCGCGAACAGATCCTGGTCGGCTCGGCTGATGTTGTAGTCGACCGCAACGTTTTCGGCCGTCTCGGGCATCGAATCGACGCCATACAGCTGTTTCATCAGCGGATTGATGAAGCGCCAGCCGATCGTCGTGTCGAAAACGTCGGCCTGGCGTGCGAACGCGCTCGTGGCCTTGCCCATCACGAACGGCGCACGCGTCATGCTCTCGACGCCGCCTGCGATCATCAGGCGCGCCTCGCCCGCCTTGATCGCGCGCGCGGCCGTGCCGATCGCGTCCATCCCGGAGCCGCACAGCCGGTTCAGCGTCGTGCCGGGCACGTCGGTCGGCAGGCCAGCGAGCAGCGACGACATGCGCGCGACGTTGCGGTTGTCCTCGCCGGCCTGGTTCGCGCAGCCGTAGATCACGTCGTCGATCGCCGCCCAGTCGACATCACGGTTGCGCTCGATGAGCGCCTTGAGCGGCACCGCACCGAGGTCGTCGGCGCGGAGATCTTTCAGGGCGCCGCCGTAGCGGCCGATGGGAGTGCGAATCGCGTCGCAGATATAGGCGTCTGTCATGGGCGTATCGATGAGCAACGAACCCGCCGGGTGGCGGATTCGTTCATGGTAGAGAACGTGGCGGCGTTTGCACGTCGGCCATTCGGGTTATGCCGGTTGGCCGGCTTCCACGGGTGCTGCTTTCGGCGCAACATGGACACGGCTTTGCACTACGCGGAACCGGTTGGCGACGAACGCCGGGTCGGCCAACGCCGCGTTGGCTGCCGGATTCGCGCCCGTGCCGTGGAAATCCGAGAACGCGGCAGACTGGTTCACGAACACGCCGCCCGTCAGGTTGATCGACAGTGCGACGCCACCGCGTACCGCCGCGTCGTGGGCGGCGTCGACGATCGCGTCGTCGGTGCTGTAGACGGAGAGGGTCAGCGCGCCATGTTCGGCCGCGATTTCCCCGGCGAGGTCGAGCGACTGCGCGGTCGAGTCGGTCGCGATCACGAACGAGATCGGGCCGAACCATTCCTGCGTGAATTTCTCGCGATCGGCCACGTCGAGTTGCAGCACGAGCGGCGTGCGCACGCGGGCATCGGGGAACGCAGGGTGCTGGAGGGTCAGGCTGTCGGCGAGCACGCGGCCGAGCTCGCGGGCGTTGTCGATGCGTGCGGTCACGCTTTCGTTCTGGATTGCGCCGATCAGTTCGACCGAGCGTGCCGGGTCGCCGGTGAGTTTTTGCACGGCAACGGCGATGGCTTGTGCGACCTCGTCGAAGCTCGCATGGCCGTCCGCCGTCCGGATGCCGTCGCGCGGCACGTAGATGTTCTGCGGTGCCGTGCACATCTGGCCGGAGTACAGCGCCAGCGAGAACGCGATGTTCCTGGCGACGGCCTTCAGGTCGTCGGTCGAGTCGATCACGATCTGGTTGACGCCGGCCTTCTCTGTATAGACCTGTGCCTGGTGGGCATGGCGTTCGAGCCACGTGCCGTTTTGCGTGCTGCCGGTGAAGTCGATCAGCTTGATCTCGGGGCGCAGCGCGAGATCCTGGACGAGTGCGCCGTCGTTGGGTTCGGTCGCGAGGAGCGTGACGACGTTCGGATCGAAACCGGCTTCGCGCAGCACGTCGCGAGCGATCCGGACGGTGATGGCGAGCGGCAGGATCGCACCCGGATGCGGCTTGACGATCACGGTGTTGCCGGTTGCGAGATCGGCGAACAGGCCGGGATAGCCGTTCCAGGTCGGGAAGGTGCAGCAGCCGAGCACGAGCCCGGTGCCGCGCGAGACGATCGTGTAGCGCTTGTGCATCGCGAGCGGCGGGTTCTTGCCTTGCGGTTTTTCCCAGTGCGCGTCGGCCGGGATGCGGCGCAGTTCGTCCCATGCATAGGCGACTGCTTCGAGCGCACGATCTTGCGCGTGCGGGCCGCCGGCCTGGAACGCCATCATGAATGCCTGCCCCGTGGTGTGCATCACGCTGTAGGCGATTTCGAAGCTGGCGCGATTCAGGCGCGCGAGGATTTCGAGACTGACGCCGATCCAGGCGCTCGGGCCGGCTTCGCGCCACGAGCGTTGTGCTGCGGCAGCGGCGGCGATCAATTCGTCGGGCGTCGACTTCGGATACCGGATGCCCAGTGCAATGCCGTACGGCGACCGCTCTGCGCCGACCGTTTCTCCGGACGCCGGCTGGTCGAGCGCGAACGTCTTGTCGAGGTGCGATTTGAATGCGGCCTCACCATCTGCGTTCGCGCTTTCCCCGTACACTTTGGGGCTCGGCATTTCGGTGAACGGGCTCCAGTACCCGCGGCTCTCGATTGCGGCGAGTGCGTGTTTCAGCGTGTCTTCGTGCTTCGTGAACAGTGCATGGGTCATGGCGGCAGCCTGATGGACGTTGAGAGGGGTTGGATCGATTAATTAACCGACCGGTTGGTCGGAGAATGGTAGCATCAAACTATTCGCATGTGCGAGGCGTTTCTCATTTCATTGATCGAGGAGAAATAGATGGCTTACGAGAACATCCTGGTGGAGACCCGGGGGCGTGTCGGGCTGGTTACGCTGAACCGTCCGAAGGCGCTGAATGCGCTGAACGATGCACTGATGGATGAGCTGGGCGACGCGCTGAAGGCGTTCGATGCGGACGATGGCATCGGCGCGATCGTGGTGACCGGGAGCGAGAAGGCGTTCGCGGCTGGCGCGGACATCGGCATGATGGCGACCTACTCCTATATGGATGTCTACCGGGGCGACTACATCACGCGTAACTGGGAGACGGTCCGTGAGATCCGCAAGCCGATCATTGCGGCGGTTTCGGGCTTTGCACTGGGCGGTGGTTGTGAGCTGGCCATGATGTGCGACATCATTTTTGCGGCGGACACGGCCAAGTTCGGCCAGCCGGAAATCAAGCTGGGTGTCATGCCGGGTGCGGGCGGCACGCAGCGTCTGCCGCGCGCGGTGTCGAAGGCGAAGGCGATGGATATGTGCCTGACTGCACGTTTCATGGATGCTGCCGAAGCGGAGCGCGCGGGGCTCGTGTCTCGCGTGCTGCCGGCCGACACGCTGCTCGACGAGGCGCTTGCCGCCGCGGCGACGATCGCCGAGTTTTCGCTGCCGGCGGTCATGATGGTCAAGGAGTCGGTGAACCGCGCGTACGAGACGACGCTGGCCGAAGGCGTCCACTTCGAGCGTCGGCTGTTCCATTCGCTGTTCGCGACCGAAGACCAGAAGGAAGGGATGGCGGCATTCGTCGAAAAACGGAAGCCAGTGTTCAAGCACCGCTGATCGGGTTGGTGGGGTAGTTGGCCGGCGACGGGGCGGTATCGGTCGTCGACATGTTTGCCCGGCCCGTCGAGCCCGAAGCCCCCGTGCGCGCCAGCGCACGGGGGCCTTTTCAAAATATTTTCATAAAGGGGCTTGCGTAGACGGGGGCGGGTGCTTAGAATCACGCCTCTTTCGCGCTAACGGAAACGCAGCGCGGGAGAGGGAAGCAAGGCGGGTGGTGTGCTGGAGTCTGGAGCGCGCAGCTGGCCTGGAAGTTGAGCCCCGCAGTCGCAACGATGTAGTGTAAAAAGTTGTTGACGAACTGCGAAACACGGTTCATAATCTCGCTTCTCTGCTGCTGAAAACGCAGCGCTGCTGAGAAACACGAAGTTCCTCGCAGAATGCTCTTTAAAAATTAACAGCCGATAAGTGTGGGCGCTTGATGAAAGCGAGCTGATCCTCGGATCAGATAGCGAAAGTATCAAGAGTCTCACACTAAAGTAAGT